>JAFOED010000130.1 GCA_017380355.1 Ruminococcus sp.
AAAGCCATTCTCTACAGAAGATATCGAGAAAATCGAAAAAGAGATGAAGGCTATCGTTAAAGAAGGTCTTGAAATCGAGCGTTTCGAGCTCGCTCCTCAGGACGCTATTAAGATGCTCAACGATATGGGTGAGCCATATAAGGTAGAGCTTGCATCAGAGCACGCTGATAAAGGCGAACCAATAAGCTTTTATAAGCAGGGCGAGTTTACTGACCTTTGTGCAGGTCCACACCTTATGAGTGTTGCTCCTGTTAAGGCTATCAAACTCACAAACTGTACAGGTGCTTACTGGCGCGGTGATGCTAAGAATGCACAGCTTTGTCGTGTTTACGGTATTTCTTTCCCAAAAGCTTATATGCTCGAAGAGTACCTTGTTATGCAGGAAGAAGCTCTCAAACGTGACCACAACAAACTCGGTCGTGAACTCGAGCTCTTCACAACATCTCCGCTTATCGGTCAGGGCCTGCCAATTATGCTTCCAAAGGGTGCTCGTATTATCCAGCTTTTACAGAGATTTGTAGAAGATCTTGAGCAGGCACACGGCTGGCAGTTAACAAAAACTCCGTTAATGGCAAAGTCTGACTTATATAAATTAAGTGGTCACTGGGGACACTACAAAGATGGTATGTTCGTATTAGGTGACGAAGAAAAGGATGATGAAGTTTTTGCTCTTCGTCCTATGACATGTCCTTTCCAGTATCAGGCATATTTAAACAGAGGTCGTTCATATCGTGATCTCCCTATGAGACTTAACGAGACATCTACACTCTTCAGAAACGAAGCAAGTGGTGAGATGCACGGCCTTATCCGAGTTCGTCAGTTCACAATTTCTGAGGGTCACCTTATGTGTACACCTGAACAGCTCGAAGACGAGTTCAAGGGCTGTCTTGAACTTGCGATCTACTGCTTAAAGACATTAGGTCTTTACGAGGATGTTTCTTATCGTTTCTCACAGTGGGATCCATCAGACAGAGAGAAGTACATCGGTACAGAAGAACAGTGGGATGAAGCTCAGGGTATTATGGGTAAGATTCTCGATAATCTCGAAATTCCTTACAAAATCGGTATCGGTGAGGCTGCTTTCTATGGTCCAAAGCTTGATATCCAGATTAAGAACGTTTACGGTAAGGAAGATACTCTTATCACAATCCAGGTTGACCAGATGCTTGCTGAGAAGTTCGGTATGGAATATGTCGACAAAGATGGCGTGAAGAAGAACCCATACATCATCCACAGAACATCGCTCGGTTGTTACGAGCGTACACTTGCTCTGCTTATCGAGAAGTACGCAGGTGCGTTCCCAATGTGGCTTGCTCCGGTTCAGGTTAAGCTTTTACCAATCGCTGACCGTCACCTCGACTATATCTATGAGGTTAAGAAAGAGCTTGAGAAGAAGGGTATGCGTGTTGAAATCGACGACCGCTCTGAAAAAATCGGCTTTAAAATCCGTGAAGCACAGCTTTCTAAGGTGCCATATATGATTTTAGTTGGCGATAAGGACATCGAAAACAATACAGTTTCTGTTCGTGACAGAAAAGAGGGCGACCTTGGTGCTATGAGTTTACAGAGCTTTATCGAAAAGGCTATGGAAGAAATTGAGTCAAAAATCATTAAATAATTAAAATATCAATTAAGTCAGGAGGTGGCTCCTTGAGAAGAAAATCAGAAATGAAAGTGTCAAGGGGTCGCCTTGAAGAAGAAAGACGTAAAAGCGACGAGAAATTTATGTACCAGCGTGTGTTGCTTGTTATGCTTCCTATTATTATGGTCGCAGTCTTAGTTGTTGGTGCGTATTTTGGCTATCTTTCTTTTATGTCTGATTTTGTTGAGATTAAAGACGATGAAACCCCTGTTGTTTACGCAAGCGAAGCTGAGTTTACTGAGGAAGAGGAGAGGTACCTGCTCACAGTTGTCAGCTCTGCAAACACAGTAGACGCTTCTTTTAAGCCTGAGCTTGTTAAATACAAGGGTATTGAGGTGTCTTATCTTATAAAGGATAGTCTCGACAGAATGCTTACTGATGCACAGGCTCAGGAGCTTGATGTTAATCTGATTAGCGGTTATATTTCTTATGAAGAACAAAAAGAAATATACGATACCGCTGTCAGCAGTTATAAAAAGAAGAAAAAGTGTTCTATTGTTAAAGCTGAAGCTGCTGTGAAAAAAACAACCCCGAATGCAGGCGAGTCTGAACAGCAGACTGGTCTTGTGGTTGAATTGTCCTGCGATGAAGGCAAAAAATTCAAAGACACAGCAGAATTTCGTTGGCTTTCTAAAAACTGTGTTGACTACGGATTTATTTTGCGATATCCTGACAAAGAAAACACAGGAGGCATAGGCTTTTCGCCTAATTTATTCCGTTATGTCGGTGAAGAACACGCTTACAGAATGCGTGCTTACGATATGAATCTTGACGAATATGTACAATATTTAGGAATCCAGTAAGAAAAAATCAAAAAAACACTTGCATTTTAAAAACATTTATAGTATAATCCATTTGTTATATTACGGTTTCAGCGAAAGAGGTGAACATCAATGAAGGAAAGTATCCATCCAAATTATGAGAAGACAACAATTACTTGCGCATGCGGTAATGTAATCGAGACAGGTTCAACAAAGAAGGATATTCGTGTTGAAATTTGTTCTAAATGCCACCCATTCTTCACAGGAAAGCAGAAGCTCGTTGATACCGGCGGACGTGTTGACAGATTTAAGAAGCGTTTCGGTATGGAAGGCAAATAATCATGTAATTGTTGAGGCGGTACTTTTGTACCGCCTGTTCTTTTATAAAGTTAGGAGTTTAATGTGCAGACGTATATTACTGTTAAAGGTTACGACGAAGATGAGTTTGTTGAGAAACGTTCTCGCTTTATCGGCTACATAAAACACGTTGAAACTGAAAAAGAAGCTACTGATTTTATCGCACAGATTCGCTCTAAACATTGGGATGCGACTCATAACGTCTACGCTTATGTTTTAAGAGAAAATCAGGTTATGCGATATAGCGACGACAACGAGCCACAGGGAACCGCAGGTATCCCTGTACTTGATGTGTTGAAGAAAAATAATGTCACCGACGTTTGTGTTGTAGTGACACGTTATTTCGGTGGAGTTTTGCTTGGCGCAGGTGGACTTGTGCGCGCTTATTCGCACGGTGCGTCTATAGCGCTTAAGAAAATCGGAATGACCACTATGCAGATGTGCAGTTTGTGTGAGCTTACCTGTACATACACTCAGTACGGCAAAATTCCGGCATCTATTGCATCTTTTGATGGTGTAGTTGATGATAGTGAGTTTACTGATTTTGTTACTGTCAGATTCCATTTGCCTTGTGGTGAGCTTGATAAGCTTAATGTGGTTTTATCAGAGCTTACTTGCGGAGCAGTCTGTGCAACTGAAAAATCAAAAGCGTTTTTTGAGAAAAAATAACTGAAAATAAAGGGTAAAACACAAAAACTGCGTAAATATAGATGTCACTCGACAATTATTTATGCAGTTTTTAATTTTTTTACTAAAAAATAAAGGGAAAATACGCACAACTGCGTAATTATATATAGTCACGCCATTTTTGGTCGTAATTTTTTTAAAGGAGGGGAGAGCGTGAGACTTTCTGAAGATTTTATCACAGAGCTGAAGTATCGCTCTGACATTTCTGATATCGCTTCGTCGTATATGCAACTTAAACGTCGTGGACGTAATTTGGTTGGATTGTGCCCGTTTCACGGTGAAAAAACTCCTTCCTTTAATATTTATGCTGAAAATGGTTCTTTTTATTGTTTTGGTTGCGGTGTTGGTGGTGACGTCATCACCTTTATTATGAAAATCGAGAATCTCGATTATATGGAAGCGGTAAAGTTTTTAGCTCAGCGAGCAGGTATGACAGTACCTGATGACGCGGTTGATGACTCGATGAGTAAACTGCGTACGCGTGTTTATGAGGCTAACCGCGAAGCTGCTCGTTTTTATTACTCTAAGCTTTTTGCACCAGAGGGAAAACAAGCGCTATCTTATTTGCGTGGACGAGCTTTGAGTGATAAGACCATAACTCGTTTCGGACTCGGATATGCTCCGAATAACCGCTTTGCACTTACTAATCATCTTAAACAAAAAGGGTTCAGCGATTCTGAGCTTATAGCCGCGAATCTGGTTTTTAAATCACGTTCGGGCAATTCCGTTATCGACCGCTTTGTCGACAGAGTTATGTTCCCAATTATCGACCTTAGAGGTAACGTTATCGCTTTTGGCGGTCGTATTATGAGCGATCAGAAACCTAAGTATTTAAACACGTCTGACACTATTGTATTTAATAAAAGTCAGAATCTGTTCTCGCTTAATAACGCTAAAAACAGCGGCACACGCAGACTTATTCTATGTGAAGGCTATATGGATGTTATCGCAGTGAATCAGGCAGGGTTCACAGATGCGGTAGCTACTCTCGGCACTTCTCTGACTACCGAACAGGCTATGCTTATGAAGCGCTATTGTGATGAGATCGTTATCTGTTACGATGCCGACGAAGCAGGACAAAAAGCGACACAGCGAGCTATAGGTATTTTACGTAGTACAGGACTTAATGTTAGAGTCCTCGCCATTCCTGATGGAAAAGACCCTGACGAGTTTATTCGCAAAAACGGAGAAAAAGGTCCTGCCGCGTTTAAAGTTTTACTTGATAACAGCGGAAATGACGTCGAATACCGACTCTATAAATTAAAAAAACAGTTTGACCTTACCACCCCACAAGGACGTTTTGCTTATTTGTCACAGGCGGTTAAGGTGCTCGCAACTCTTGACAACGCTATGGAGCAGGATATTTATGCGTCAAAGCTAGCACAAGAAGCTTCTGTTGAGAAAAACTCTATCATGGAGCAGATTTCGAAACTCAGCAAGGCTAAGTACAAGAACGAGAAAAAAACTGAGTTCACGAAACTGCAGAGTGAGGTTTCGGGTAGAGATGACAAAATGAATCCTGAACACTCTAAAAAACCGCGAGCTACTGTTGCGGAGCAGAATTTAATCGCATTTTTAGTTAACAATCCTGACAAGCTGAGCTTTATTGAAAATTATCTTAAAGCTGAAGATTTTGTTACGGATTTTAATAGAAAACTTTATCTTTATTTCTGTCAGAGAATTAAAGATAAAAAAGACCCGCTTAACACCTTATCTGCGGATTTTACTTCTGACGAAGTTTCGTCGATTATCCGCATTATAAGCAAATATTCACAGCTTGCATCTACTAACGATGCGTTGCTTGAATATATCAGCGTAATTAAAGAAGAAAGCGTGAAGCCTACGGATTCGGACATAGCAAAAGCGTCGGATTCGGAGCTTGATGCTTATTTGAAGAAGCTGAAAGAAAAGCGTAAATAGTCTAAAATCAACTTAAAATATACGCACACGAAAGGAAACTTATTATGGCACAGGTTACAGACAAGAAAACAATTGTAAAAGATCTTACCGAACTCGGTAAAGCTAAAGGTTCTTTAACTAACAAAGATATCTTAGACGCTATCGGCGAGATTGACTTTGAACCAGAACAGCTCGAAAAACTTTATGATTCTTTAGAAGCAGCAGGTATTGAAATCGTTGAAGAAGACATAATCGACGATATTTCTCTTGATGTTCTCGAAATCGAAGGCGCTGATGGAGAGGTTGTTACTCACGTTACACTTGACGCTGAAGGTGTTGACAACATTTCTATTGACGACCCTGTAAAAGTTTATCTTAAAGAAATCGGTCGTGTTCCACTTCTTACATCTGAGGAAGAAATCGAGCTTGCTATCCGTATTTCTGAAGGCGATGCAAGTGCGAAAAAGCGTTTATCAGAAGCTAACTTACGACTTGTTGTAAGTATCGCAAAGCGTTACCTCGGTCGTGGTATGCATTTCCTTGATCTTATTCAGGAAGGTAACTTAGGTCTTATCAAAGCTGTTGAAAAGTTCGACTACACAAAGGGTTTTAAATTCTCAACATACGCTACATGGTGGATTCGTCAGGCTATCACTCGTGCTATCGCTGACCAGGCTCGTACTATTCGTATCCCTGTTCATATGGTTGAGACAATCAACAAAGTTAAGAAAGTTTCCTCACAGCTTTTACATCAGAACGGTCACGAGCCATCTGCTGAAGAAATCGCTGAAGAACTCGATATGTCTGTAGACAAAGTAAGAGAGATTATGAGAGTCGCTCAGGAGCCTGTATCTCTTGAGACTCCTATCGGTGAAGAGGAAGACAGCCACTTAGGTGACTTTATTCCTGATGATGACGCTCCAGCTCCTGCTGATGCTGCATCACACACAATGCTCAGAGAACAGCTTATGGAAGTTCTTGATACTCTCAC
>JAFOED010000131.1 GCA_017380355.1 Ruminococcus sp.
ATGCAGATTGGCTCTAATAATGATTTCTTTAAAAATGCAAACTGGCACTACGAAGACGCTGAGGTGTTAGGCTTTACTTACGACGAAGAAAATATGACAGTTTCTGTTGAAAACTGCGCTCCGTTTGTAGAAAGCGTAGAGATACCTGATACAGTCGAAAGAGACGGTAAAACCTACACGGTAACAAAGATAGAGAGCAACGCTTTTTCTGAATGTACAAGCCTTGAATCAGTGATTATTTATACTAAGAGCATCAGCTTAGGCGAGAACGCTTTTCCAAAAGGAGCAGTAGTTTACGGATATTATGACATCAGTTATATAGAAAGTGAATACGGCTACGATTTCAAGCCTTTGTGTGAGCTCGATAACCTGGACCACAGCGTTATTACTATTAAAGGTTATGAAGCAACCTGTGCGAAAGAGGGCTTGACTGACGGAGTTATCTGTGAGTATTGTGCGTTTGTTTATACACCACAAGAGGTGATTGCAAGCCCACCGCACAAGCCGATTATTGTTCCTGCTGTAGCACCTTCTTGTAAGAATGAGGGAAGTACGCTTGGTTCAATCTGTGAGGGTTGCGGTGAAGTTTATGTAGCGTCAGAAGTTGTACCGAAACTCGAACACGAGACGGTTTGTGACAACAACGCGGTTGAGCCTGATTGTGAAAATACAGGCCTTACAGACAGCTTCAGCTGTACATTGTGTGGGGATGTTGTTGTTGAGCAGGAGGTAGTGGATGCTCTGGGTCACAGCTACGTAGTTTTAGAGGGTAGACCTGCAACTGATACACAGTCGGGACTTACTGATGGAATCGGATGCTCGAAATGTGGTTATGAGCTCATACCACAGGAGATTATCCCTGCGTTAGTGAAGCTTGGCGATGTAAACGGAGATGGTAACATCGCCATTCTGGATGCAACTATTGTTCAGCGCCATGTAGCGAAAATCACAACGCTGACAGACGGTGCGCTCAATGCTGCTGATGTTAGCAAAGATGGACAGATTGCCATTGTTGATGCAACAATGATTCAGCGTTTTGTCGCAAAGATTATTACTGAATTTTAAGTTTTTGAATAGGTGAGGCTCCCGTTATGGGAGCCTTTTTTGATAAAATGAACCTTTTCGTGATTTGATTTGTATATATGGTGAAAGCTTTCAGAAAGGAGAAAACCCTTGAAATCGGAGTTTGAAAAATATATCGGGCGATATAGTGCAGACCTGACGAGGTTGTGTGTATCGCTGTGCGGAAATTTTAGTGATGCCGAAGACTTGTTTCAGGATACGTGGCTTAAAGCACTAAGACACTATAAAAAATACGACGAGTCTAAGCCTTTTGATAAATGGCTGTATTCTATATGCGTCAATACCTATAAAAACTCGATGAAATCGGCTTTTGTGAAAAAAAGAATGCTGTTTAATAGCGATGAAGAAGAGCGTGCTTTTTTTGAGCGTATATCACAAGCGGATGATAATCGGGAGGATTACGAACAGCTTCACAAAGCGGTCTCGTCTTTAAGTAAAAAACACAGAATTGTTATCGTTTTGTACTACTTCAAAGACTATAGCATCTCGGAAATCGCACAAATCATAAATGTCCCTACAGGGACAGTAAAATCACGATTATCTGTTGCACGAGCACAGATAAAAAGGAGGCTTTTAAATGAACAAGAAGATAGATGACACTCAGCTTGACAGTATGCTGAGAAATTACTGCGAAAGGGACAGACAACACGCTTTTGACGTGAATCTGTCACAGAAAAAAGTCTGTAAGAAACAGTTTAAAGTTATTCCTGCGGTATCGTTTGTTTTAGCTTTAATTTTTGCTTTTGGTTTTATAATCATAAACCCTGCGAAGTCGGACACCTCAAATGTACCGAAAGGATTTTCAGTTTCTGCGTCCGCATCAGAGCGTGAGGCTGTGAAACTCGATAGTGTTGAGGTAGAATTGTGTCCAAAAGAAGAAAAGGGGTTTGGCGGTGATATAACGCTCGAAAACGGAATGGTATCTTTAGAGCCTATATGGTTTTCTATGAGTGGTAAGGATATTAAAACTTTTGACTATAAATGTGAAAATGGTTTGCTTTACTATGTTATCCCAGACCTTAAGAATAAAAAGCTCGAAGGTAATGATAATATCACACAGGATGATTACTTTAAGAAAGGTAAAGAGTTGAAGCAAATTCCGTATGATGGTGAAAAGGAGAACTACATTTTCGTAAGTTGGTTTTCGATGAAACTGGACGAAGAAGCCACCAAACACTATAGTAAGGATATTGCTGAAATTTCCGATACAGATATGAGAAGTTTCAGGACAGAGAAACTTAAAAACAGCGATGACTTCACCTACTATTTCGGTGATACTGTTACGATAACTGCATACTATAAGGACGGCACACAAGAAACCGCGGTGATAGAAATTTCTGTGGATACATGGGAGGATGAAAATATAACATACGGAAACTACGTGCTGAAATATAAGTAAATTGTTAGGGAGGGACGAGCACCCTCCCTTTTCTTTTAGCAAATTTGACAGATGGACAAATATAAATTTATTGCGTTATCGTCAAAGTGAAAAAATTAACGCAAATTTGTTGACTTATCAAGGCTTGTGTGTTATATTTGATACAATCTTTTTTTATATCAAATGCGATGAAGAAATTATTTTTTATCCATAGTTTCTTTCAGAGAGTTGACGGTTGGTGCAAGTCAGCAGAAACGGATGAAAAAGTCTCATTTTGGAGCAGAATCGCTGAATTTATTAGGCGATTACGGCGTGCCCCGTTATCATGGCAAAAGGCTTGTTGGAGTCTTACTGAGTTGACCGTTTTTTCGGTAAACAGGGTGGTACCGCGATATTTTCGTCCCTGAGGTTTTTGCCTTAGGGACTTTTTTATTTTACTTTTAGTGAGGTAGATTTTTATGAAACAGGTTAGAATTGCTGACACAACATTATGTAAAGAAAACAGCCACTTCAGCTTTAAAGAAAAGCTCGAAATTGCTCGTTTGCTTGAGCGACTTTGTGTTGATGTTATCGAGCTTCCTGAAATTATAGACGAGAAAACTGATATTCTCTTTGTACGCACATTAGCTTCTTTCGTTAAAAAGAGCGTTATCTCCGTAGCGGCAGGTTCAACTATAGAGAGCATCGAAAACGCTAAAAAAGCGCTTTCTAAAGCAGCACATCCGTGTATCCGCATCGAGCTTCCGGTTTCTCCGGCTCTGATGGAGTATAACCTCCACAAGAAGAACGCAAAAATGCTCGACTACGTAAAGAAGTGTATCGAGTGCGCAAAAGAAGGTTGCGAGAACGTCGAGTTCTGTGCTGTTGACGCAACTCGTGCTGAAAAAGACTTCTTAAAAGACGTAATTAAAACTGCAGTTGAAGCAGGTGCAAATTCTGTTTGCGTGTGCGACTCTGCTTCATCTATGCTTCCTGACGATTTCGCAGACTTTGCTGAAAAAATCGTTAAGAAATCTGACGCAGCTGTCGGCGTTAAGTGTTCTGACAAGAACGGCCTTGCGTGTGCACAGGCTATCCTTTCTGTCAGAGAGGGTGTAAAAATCGTAAAAACTGCTGTTGATGGTGATTGCGTACCGCTCGAGATTTTCGCTACTATGGTGAAAAACTGCGGAGACTCATACGACTTCTATTCAAATCTCAGATACACAGAAATGTACAGAATCATCAAGCAGATTAACCGTATCGCTGAGAATGCTGACAACGAAAACGCTGCTGTTACATTAACAGATGCTGACGAGACTTCTATCCATCTTGACGTTAAGGACACACAAGAAGACATCGCTGTTGCTGTGAAAAAGCTCGGTTATGACCTAACAGACGAGGACGAAGCTAAGGTTTACGATGAGTTTTTAAGAGTAGCTGAAAAGAAGAATGTCGGTGCAAAAGAACTCGACGCAATTGTTGCGACTGTTGCTCTTCAGGTTCCTGCTACATACAAGCTTATTTCATACGTTATCAATAACGGTAATATCATAAACTCAACAGCGCAGATTACTTTAGAAAAAGACGGTGAGCAGCTTCAGGGTATCTGCATCGGCGATGGCCCTGTTGACGCTTCTTTCCTTGCTATTGACCAGATTGTCGGCCACCACTACGAGCTCGACGACTTCCAGATTCAGTCTGTTACACAGGGTAAAGAGGCTATGGGTTCTGCTCTTGTAAAGCTTCGAAATGGTGCAAAGCTTTATAGTGGCAACGGTATTTCTACCGACATTATGGGCGCTAGTATCAAAGCATACTTAAACGCTGTTAACAAAATCGTATACGAGGAGGCGTAAGAATGAAACTCTCTTTTTCAACAAAAGGTTGGTATAACCGCAGTTTCGAAGAATTCTGCGATGTAGCTAACTATATCGGATTTACGGGCGTTGAGCTTCACAACATCAATAACCCTTTGTTTACAGAGAAAGACGGCGCTTTCCACGATTACACCTCTGCTGCAACACTGCGTAGACTTTTCGAGAAAAAACTCGAGATTCCGTGTATCGACGTAGTTTCAGACATCGCAAACCCTGTGACAGAAAACGGCACAGAAGACGAGATTAAGCGTTGTATTGAAATTGCGAAAAACCTCAGAATTCCATACGTGCGTTTGCGTGCGTTTGAAGGCGAGGATAAAGACGCCTGCGTAAATCAGGTTAAGAAAACTATCGAAAATGTACTTACACTCGCACAGAACAGCTGTGTTACTCTGCTTTTAGAGACTTCGGGTCTTTTTGCTGATACAAAGCTCTTGTGTGAAGTGCTCGACTGCTTTGCAAGCGACTATGTGGCTGCTCTGTGGCATTTATCACACGCGTACTTTACTCACGGCGAGACTCCTGAGCAGGTTATTAAAAATTTAGGCGCGTATGTTAAGCACGTACATTTTTCTGACGCTAAAAAAGACGGTGATGATGTCGAGTACTGTCTTGCAGGCGAGGGTGAGCTCCCGATTAAGGAAATGATGCTCGCTTTAAGCTCCGTTAACTACGACGGATATATCTCACTTATCTGGGATCCACGTTGGTGTGAAGAGCTCGACGATATGGAAATCGTTTTTGCTCAGTACAAAGAGTTTATGAAGCAGTTCGACGATACATCGAAGAACAAGACTACTCTCTACCATAACAACCGTCACACAGGAAACTACGTGTGGAAAAAAGACTTACTCATTGACGCTACATTCTCGGACGTCTTAGACAGAATGGTCGAAGAATTCCCTGACCAGTATGCGTTTAAATACACAACTCTCGATTATACAAGAACATACAGTGAGTTTCGAGACGATGTCGACACATTCGCTCGCGCACTTATCGCTATGGGCGTAAAAGCAGGCACAAAGGTTGCTGTGTGGGCATCAAATGTTCCACAGTGGTACATCGCTTTCTGGGCTACTACTAAAATCGGCGCGATTTTGGTAACAGTTAACACTGCGTACAAAATCCACGAGGCTGAATACCTCTTCCGCCAGTCTGATACTCATACTCTTATTATGACTCAGGGTGCAAAAGATACAGACTACGGCGAGATTGTTGCTCGTCTGTGTCCTGAGCTCGAGAACACAAAAGAAGGCGACCAGGTACATTCAAAGCGTCTGCCGTTCTTACGTAATGTCATCACAGTCGGTTTTAAACAGAAAGGCTGTATGACATGGAATCAGGCTCTCGAATTCGCAAATAAAGTTCCACTGTCAGAAGTACACCGTATGGCAGCTCAGGTTGACAAAAACGACGTATGTAATATGCAGTACACTTCAGGTACAACAGGCTTCCCTAAGGGCGTAATGCTTACACACTACAACATCGTAAACGATGGTAAGTGTATCGGCGACAGAATGGACCTCTCTACAGCAGACAGAATGATGGTTCAGGTGCCTATGTTCCACTGCTTCGGTATGGTACTTGCTATGACAGCTACCATGACCCACGGCGGCACACTTTTACCGCTTCCATACTTCTCACCGAAGCCTGCGCTTGCGTGCATCAACAACGAGCACATCACCGCGTTCCACGGTGTTCCTACTATGTTTATCGCGTTGCTCGAGCACGAGGACTTCGAAAAAACCGACTTCTCCTATATGCGTACAGGTATTATGGCGGGTTCTCCTTGTCCTATTTCTGTTATGCAGGACGTTGTTGATAAAATGAATATGAAAGAAATCACTATCGTTTACGGTCAGACTGAGGCTTCTCCTGGTTGTACAATGAGTTCAACCGACGACCCACTCGAGGTTCGAGTAACTACAGTAGGTCGTGCACTTCCTGAAATCGAGTGTAAAATCGTTGACCCTGAAACAGGCGAAGAGTGTGACTATGATGTTCCTGGTGAGTTTTTAGCTCGTGGCTATAACATTATGAAGGGTTACTACAAGATGCCTCAGGCTACTGCTGCGGCTATCGATAAAGACGGATGGCTCCACACAGGTGACCTTGCGTGCAAGACAAAGGACGGTAACTTCCGTATCACAGGTCGTTTGAAGGATATGATCATCCGTGGTGGTGAGAATATCTACCCTAAGGAGATTGAAGAGTTTATCTACACTCACGAGAAGGTAAGTGACGTACAGGTTATCGGTGTTCCTGATGAGCAGTACGGCGAAGAGATTATGGCGTGTATCATCTTAAAAGAAGGCGAAAGTATGACTGAAGCCGAGATGAAAGAGTACATTCTTGCTAATATGGCTCGTCACAAGGTGCCTAGATACATTGATTTCGTTGATTCATTCCCTACAAATGCCGCAGGTAAAATTATGAAGTATAAAATGCGTGAACAGGCTGTAGAGAAACTCGGCTTGCAGAAAGCAGATAGTGTGGAGACTGCGTAATGTTTAAAAATTATACTGTTATTGACTCACACTGTCACATATATCCTGAAAAAATCGCATCAAAAGCAGTAGGCGGTACCGACCGTTTTTACGATATTGTTTCTAAATGTGATGGTACTATAGGCGACTTACTCGAAAGGGGTAAAAAAGCGGGTGTTGATCACTTTATCGTCCAGTCTGTGGCTACTACTCCTAAGCAGGTAAAATCTATCAACGAGTTCATCGCTAATAGTGTAGAAGAGCACAAAGGTTTGCTCACAGGACTCGGTACACTCCACCCTGACAGCGAAGACCAAAAAGGCGACGTTGAGTATCTCATTTCTTTAGGTCTTCAGGGCGTAAAGCTTCATCCTGATATCCAGCAGTTTGCGATTGATGACGAAAGATGTCTTAAGATTTACGATTTGTGTCAGGAAAAGGGACTCCCGATTTTAATGCATACGGGCGATAATCGCTACGATTACTCAAACCCTAACAGACTTTTACCTGTACTTAAGAAGTACAAGGATTTAACAGTAATCGGTGCGCATTTCGGCGGTTGGTCGATGTGGGATAAAGCGTGCGAAGAATACAAAGGAATTCCTAATTTCTACGTTGATTGTTCGTCAAGCCTTTATGCTATAACTCCTGAAGTAGCGAAAAAGGTTGTTCGCACTTATGGTGCACAGCACGTGCTTTTTGCGACTGACTACCCTATGTGGGACCCTAGTGAAGAGCTGGAGCGATTTATGGCAATCGGCTTAACTGATGAAGAGAATGAAATCATTCTGTCAAAAAACGTACAGAAGCTTTTTAAAATCAATTTATAAAAATAAAGCCTCCGAGATTAATCGGAGGCTTTTATTATATCGTTTTGTAGTATATGAGGTTGTCGTCAATTATTGTTGCGATTTTACCCTCGTTTTTTAAGTAGCTTAAATATGAGCGCACAGTACTGCCGACAAGCGAGTGCTGACGTACGCACATACGTAAATCGTAGTGATAAAAAAGCTTCTGTAAAAGCGAGTCAAAAGTAGTCGGTTCTTTTGCGTAATCACAGATTACATTGCAGATTTCGTATATTTTGTCGCGGTTAAGTTTAATAAGAGGTTTTATGTCATTCACTGTTTCGACATGTGACATAACAAACTTATCAGCGCTCATATTCTCGACAAAATCAAGTGACTGTAAATGTTTTTTTATATCAAGAAGATACGTGATACCATACTTGTTTATGATAGTTTCACTAGATACTATATCACCTAAGAATGCGATATTGTCAGGCGTTTTTATAGCTATCATACCGAGTGAATGTCCTGAAATATCAAAAGTTTCAAGTTCTTCAGGGAAAGTAGTTGAGTCAATATCCTGAGCTTTGCTGTTTTCTGCTAAAAAAAACTTGTGTTCCATTTCCTTCGGGTAATATCCACCATAGATACTAACAGGATTTAATATAGTATGATTTATAAAAGGCAGCTCAATCGAAGAACAGAAGATGTCACACTGTGTTTTATCCTGAATAAAAGCGTTTCCACCGATGTGGTCAGCGTGAGCGTGGGTATTGATGATACCTTTTATATTCCAGTTGTTTTCACTGCAGATTTTAAGCGTTTTTTTCGCAGAGTTTTTGTCTGAGCCTGAGTCGATTAAGTAGACGTCATTGTCACTTTGTTTGTAGATACCGACTTTCGACGGGCTTTCTATATAGTAACACTGCTCGCTGAGTTTTATAAGTTCGTACATATTATCACCTTTACTTCCTTTTTATTATACTGCCCTGAAGTTTCTTTTTCAAGCGTTAAGGTGAGAACCTATTTGTGCAATAGCGTTACCGCAGGCGATTTTTTGTGCGCTTTCGTTAAGTTTTGAGATAAAGGTTTTAGTAATCTCCTTTTTGTGAGCGTATTCATAAAGGATTTTCTGTGTTATTTTCGTAATTAGTGGATAATCGAATACAAGGTAGTATAAATTGTTATATAAAAACAGCGAATTGTTGTAAAACAGCGTGTTAGTTTTGCAGAGCTTTTCTATCGCACACAATAGGTGTTCTGCGTTTTCGAAAATGTAACACGGATATGTTTTTATCCGCTTTATGCGGTATTTTTTGCGGGTGTCGCTCTTTTCTTTTACTGATAAAAGTAATATGATTCCGTCGCCGTTTTCGAGTGCTTCGAGAACTACGGTTTTGCCTTTTATTTTTATAGAATTGCTCGCACACGCAAGAGTGCAGAGCCTCGACAATACCTTTTTTGAATGTGGGTCAGAAAGACCTAAAGTCGAAAAATCAAGCTTAAAACGTTCTACGTCGTCATGCAATAAGGTGATAAGAATTTTTGAGTCGGACAGCTGAGAAATCTTCATATTAAGCCTCCTTAAAATCTCTTTATACCATATTATGCGAAAAGCTTTGTCTATGCAATGGTGAGTTTTTGGATGTAAAAAAATGCGAGTGAAAGTTTATTGACACTAACTCTGTGTGGTGATAAAATCAAAGTATAAAATATATAAAAAGGAGAATTTTTATGCCAAAATGGTTAGATAATGCAGTTTTTTATGAAATATACCCACAGAGCTTCTGTGACTCAAATGGCGATGGTATCGGCGATATTCAGGGTATTATTTCTAAACTTTCATATATTAAAGAGCTCGGATGTAACGCTTTATGGATTAACCCGCTTTACGATTCACCGTTTATGGATGCTGGTTATGACGTAAGAGACCACAAAAAGGTTGCTGCTCGTTATGGTACTTTGGATGATGTTAAAGAGCTTTTGAAAACAGCTCACGAAATGGGCATAAAGGTGCTTTTTGATTTAGTACCTGGTCATACAAGTGACACAAACGAGTGGTTTTTGCAGGCTAAAAAAGCCGAGAAAAACGAGTATACCGACAACTATATTTTCACAAAGTCGGTGTGGGACGCTCCGCCTCAGTACAGACTTATGTGCGGTATCTGTGAGCGTGACGGCAACTATTTAGTAAACTATTTCTCATCTCAGCCTGCGCTTAACTACGGTTTCTACGAGATTACTCATCCACAGTGGCAGATGCCTCACACTTGTGACGCTGCAAAGAAAACTGTCGAGCTTATTAAAGATATTATGCGCTACTGGATGGATTTAGGCGTTGATGGTTTCAGAGTTGATATGGCGGATTCTCTCGTTAAAAACGATGATGATAAAATCGCTACATCAAAAATCTGGGCAGATATCAGAAAGATGATGGACAAGGACTACCCAGAGTGTGCACTTGTATCCGAGTGGTGTAATCCGCAGCGTTCAATTAACGATGGCGGATTCCATATGGACTTTTACCTTGACCACTATGGCAACGGTTACTCAACACTTTTCCGTTATCTCGTTGACGGCGAAAACAAGAGCTTTTTCTCAGATAGCGCACAGGGTGAGCTTACAACTTTCCTTTCTGAATATATGGAGAATTATCCTAAGACAAAGGATAACGGCTACATCTGTTTCATGACCAATAACCACGATATGCCACGTGCAACTTTCTATATGTCTGAAGAGATGATTAAGCTTACTCACGCGTTTATGATGACTATGCCGGGTGTACCTTTTGTTTATTACGGCGATGAAATCGGTATGCGCTATCAGACAGAGCTTGTGTCTAAAGAGGGTGGTTTCTCACGTACAGGTTCTCGTACTCCGATGCAGTGGAACAGCTCTAAAAACTTAGGCTTCTCTACAGCAGACGCAGAAAAGCTCTACTTACCTGTAGACAAGAGCGCAGATGCTCCGACTGTCGAAAACAACGTCGGCAGAAAGGGTAGTATCTACGAGAACTTAAAGACTTTAATCGCTTTGCGTCACGAGCACGAGTCACTGCGAAACGGTTCTGACTTCGAACTTGTAAGCGCTGAAAAAGGCGACAACCTCTTTGTTTACAAGCGTGGTGAATTCACAGTTTACTTTAACGTGTCAAGCGACAAAAAGGTGGTCGAACTCGAAAACGTAGGCGAGATTGTCTTTATGCTTGGTGAATACGACATCGACGGCGAAAAGCTTATCTTAAAAGGCAGAAACGCTGTGATTATCAAAAACTAATACAAAACCGCAGGGAAAGAAAATCCCCTGCGGTTTTCTTATGTATTATTTTATCGGCTATATACCTTGTGTATATAATATGCGTTGAATATCTGTGGTTTTGATAAAAATATGTATAATAGATTTATAAAAATAGAGTTTTTGGTCGTCTAATATAGTGAAAGGGGGATGAGTATGAGCAAAGACTTATCACTTGATTTTGACTCAATATACATTGAGTATAAAGATTATATCTTTCGCACCTGCTTGCTATATTTGAAGGATTATCATTTAGCAGAGGATTGTGCCCAGAATGTACTTATCAAAATATACAGAAAGCTACATACATTTAAGGGGAAATCTTCACTAAAAACGTGGATAACAGGGATATGCATAAACACCTGTAAAGATATGCTCAAAAAGAAAAAGTATAACGACAGTATCGACGAAGCATTGACCGATACAACTACTGATTATGTATCACAGATTAGCGTGTCAGATGCTGTAATGTCGCTTCCGATACAACTAAGAGAAGTAGTAATTCTTTATTATTACAGAGAGTTCACTATGAAAGAAGTTGCAAAAATTACCCATACAAAAATTTCTAATGTTGAATACAGAATACGCAGAGCAAAAACATTATTAAAAGAAAAGTTAGGAGATGATTTTTGTGAGTGAAATAAAAGATAAACTTGAGCTTGAATTAAATGAGTATGAGTTTCAGACCGACATCGAAAACATCAAAAAAATCGAAAGTCATCGTAAGAAAAAGCGCAGAAATATGACTATAATCCTTTCTTCTTTAGGCTTAGTTTTTGCGGTAGTTTTATCCGTGGTATTTGCAAAAAGTTTATCATTGAATGTTACAAAAAAGGACTCTTTAATGACTAATAATACTACAAATAGCCATTCGTTCTTTATTGTTGCATCTGCTTTGGATAGCGAAACGGGAAAACCTATGGAAGCAACTGTAGATGATGCGGGATTGATTGATAAGGATATTATTATGATACAGTCGTGCTTGGCATACACATATTACGTTAATGGCAACGAAAAGTATAATGGAGGATATGACCCTGACGATGAAAGACTTGAGGAGATTTTTGCTCAAGAAGGGCTAACTGTTAAAAAGCATTTTGCTGTTATGGGTGACGAGTCAATGTGGGTCGAAGGTGAAGATATCATTAAGGTCGAATATGAAGCTCAAAACGGATATTTTTTTAAATGGACAGACTCGCTTGAAAGTAAGCGTATCGTCTTGAATGATAAAGAAGTATATAGCACAGAGAGAGTGGTACTTTGGAGTTCATCAGAAGAATTTCTCGCGTGGGTTGAAGAGCAAAATGCCCATAATGGACCAGTGGATTTTTCTACCGCACCAAAAGATGAAATTTCTATAAAAGTTACATTTTCCGATATGAGTGTTGCAACGCGCAAACTGAAATTATATTACAACGATTATGGTTATTTGGTCGTAGAAACTGAAGATGGAACAAAATATAACGATGGCAAGCATAACGAATATGAAAACTGGTATAAAAAAGTTTACGAATACGATGAAAATGGAAATCCTATAATCTGGGATTATTCGGGACGAAGGATTGAATAATTAAAAACCGAGAAAAACAAAAAGGCGAAGCAGTGAAAACTGTTTCGCCTTTACTTATGTGTTTATTTAATGAAGCCGATTTTCTTCATACACTTATCGAGAGTGCGCTGTGCGAGTCTGTTTGCAAACTCGTCTGACTTTGAGTAGCACTCCTGTAAGTATGCTTTGTCTTTGACGTACTCTTCGTAACGCTTACGGATTGGAGAAAGCTCAGCAATAACAGCTTCACCGACAGCTACCTTGAAGTCACCGTAACCCTTGCCCTCAAAATCGTGTTCGATCTGCTCGAAAGTAAGACCTGTAACAGCAGAATAGATAGACATAAGGTTGTTGATGCCGTGTTTGCCTTCGCCGTAGAAGACTTTAGCATCGTTGTCAGTAACCGCACGCTTAAACTTCTTCATAATAACGTCGTCTGTATCTGTTAAAAGAACACAGCCGTTTACGTTAGTATCACTCTTACTCATCTTTGAAGTAGGATTCTGTAAGCTCATTACACGAGCACCGTTCTTAGGAATAAAACCGTCAGGAGTCTTGAATGTGTTGCCGTAGATACCGTTAAAACGTGTAGCGATGTCACGAGCAAGCTCTAAGTGTTGTTTCTGGTCAGCTCCGATTGGAACTAAATCAGCCTGATACAGTAAAATGTCACCTGCCATAAGTACAGGGTAAGTGAAAAGACCTGCGTTGATATTGTCTGCGTGCTTGATGCTCTTATCCTTGAACTGAGTCATACGGGAAAGCTCGCCAAACTGTGTGTAGCAGTTTAAAATCCATGCGAGCTGTGAGTGTGCAGGAACGTGGCTCTGGATAAAGAACGGAGATTTCTCTGTATCGATACCACAAGCTAAAATAGAAGCGTATGCATCGTAGAGATTCTTTCTGAAGTTCGCTGTTTCCTGTCTTACTGTGATTGTGTGAAGGTCAGCAAGTGCGTATAAGCAGTTGTACTCTTCGTTTTCCTGCATTTTAACCCAGTTTCTAACAGCTCCTAAGTAGTTGCCTAAAGTGATTGTGCCGCTAGGCTGAATAGCAGAAAGTACAACTTTCTTTTTGTTTTGTGTCTGTGTTGTTTCGCTCATATATATCACCTGTTAATAGATTATTTGATAAATTCTTTTGCTACTTCGCCAATGATTCTGATGCCCTTAGTGAGTTCTTCATCAGTAGGAGTAGAGAAGTTGATTCTGAATGAATCGCAAGGAATAGAACTGTCTGTAAGGAATGCGTTGCCTGGAACTACGCATACCTTTCTTTCTGTAAGCGCTTTACAGAAAGCGAGCATATCTACAGTTTCTGGGAGAGTACACCAGATGAACAGACCACCCTCGATTTTGTTGTATGTAATACCTGTTGGTACAACGAACTCGTCGAGTAAGTCCATACAAAGCTGTGCTTTCTTTGTGTACAGCTTTCTTAACATCTGTAAGTGACCTTTGAAGTCGTATTTTGTCATAAACTCGTTGCACACCATCTGTGACCACATAGCTGTGTGTACGTCCTGACCCTGTTTGCACACGATCATTTTAGCCATAGCAGCTTTATCAGCTACCATATAGCCTACGCGGATACCAGGAGCAACGACTTTTGAGAATGAACCTGAGTAGATAACTAAACCTTCAGTATCGAAACTCTTGATACAAGCAACGTCTTCGCCGAAGTATCTTAGGTCACCGTATGGGTTATCCTCAATAATGAGTACGTTATACTTTTTAGCAAGTTCGTAGAGCTTTTTGCGCTTTTCTAAGCTCATCGTAACACCGGATGGATTCTGGAAATTCGGGATAGTGTAGATGAGCTTTGTATTAGGATTTGCGATAAGCTTTTCTTCGAGCTCTTCCATATTCATACCGTCTTTCTCGACAGTAACACCTACAAGGTTGACGTTGTAGCTTCTGAATGTATTGAGTGCACCGACGAAAGACGGAGCCTCACAGATAAGAGTATCGTGCTCGTTTAAGAAAGTCTTTGCGACGATGTCCATAACCTGCTGTGCGCCTGAAACAATGATGAGTTCATCGTTTTCTTTAATTACGTCGAGCTCTTCTTTAAGATAAGATTTAAGAGTATCTCGAAGCGGTGTGTAACCGTCAGAAATGCCGTACTGAAGTACACCTATTGGATTTTCCTCTAAAAGTCTTGTTGAAATCTCTTTGATAGCGTCCACAGGGAAAGCGTCAGGAGCAGGGTTGCCCGCTGATAAAGATATTACACCCGGGTCAGACGCGCTTTTTAAAATCTCTCTGATTGCGTTCGGTTTGAGCGCAAGAACCTTGTCTGAGAAATTGTAATTCATATTATCACCTTCAAAAAACTAATTAATTTATACTAACATATTTACAGAAATTTTGCAACAAAATTGCATTTTACTCCCATATACAGGCTCAATATTGCAAAAAAATCGACACAATCGCGTATTTAAGCAAAATTTTTGTTGTATAAAAGGCGATTTTGTAGTATAATGCTGTGTGTATATTTGCGTTTTTACTCAAAAGAAAGGAGGAGCGACGATGAGTTTCGATTTTAACGATGATTTCAGCACTGATTTTGACAGCGAATTAAACTCTGATTTCAACGATGGATTTGACGATATTTTCTCAGATGGTTTAACTGAGCCTTACGATGATGGCTTTGATTTTGACGACGAAGACCGTGAAAAACACAGACGTGAATCAAGCAGAGAAAACCGTGCAAGACG
>JAFOED010000132.1 GCA_017380355.1 Ruminococcus sp.
AAACGGATGTCTCTCTTTTTATTATCATAAGTTATTGATAATCTTTGCAACAAACTGCTGGATTATAGTTGCGTCAATTATACTTATTTTTTCATCACGGTTAACGTCTGCGTTATCGATATATTCAGGTGCAATCTCCGTTATATACGCTATGTGTCGCTGAATCAATGTCGCATCATATATAGTCAACGCTTCATCGCCGTCAACGTCACCGTGGTGATAACGCACGTCTTCTTCTACCGTGAAATTAAGAGTGCCGATATACGGGTCAACAAGACCATAAGATATAACTGTTACGTTGTATTCTCCACCCTTGTGAATAACAACCTCATTATTCTCGTTTATGTAAGCACCGTCGGTATTATCGATAGAAACTACAATCTCCGGAACAGAACTCTCATCAATCCACTTGTCGCCATACTGGTCGTAGAAATCAACATACGAGCACACGTTAATTGTCGCCTGTGACAAGTGCTTGTGTGTTCTGAAGTGTCTGAATAACAATGTAAATTTATCAAACTTTTCTTTATTAAGATTAGCTGAGACGATAACTCGCTCCTGACGAGGTGTCATTTCAAACCACTCTGTAACATACTCATATTCTGTTGAAAAATTCACTTTTGCACGGATTTTGTATGTACCGTCATTCTTAAAGCTGATTTTTCCATCAGCAAGGACAACATCTTCTTCACTACAGGATTCGTCCAGTTCCCAGACATACGCATAGTTTGAATCATCGTCGTCAAATACTACTTTCAGAAGCTCGTCAACAGCTATAGGCTCATCCCCTACCGTACCTTTGAACTCGTCGCCTATGACTTCTATTTTTGCAGTATCAACAAACGGATTATTTCTGACAGAAAACGCAACTTTAACAGGAGCTAAATCCTCACTTGTAACTACTCCACCTTCACGTTCAGCGGTATACTCTACGTCGTCGTTGAGTTTCCACTCAAGGAAGCCCGTGCCGATGTTTTTCGCAATGACGCTGTAAGTAGAAGGGTCATACTCGATAATGTCTTCACTACCCTCACAGACATGCCACGCACCATCTGTAATCTTAAACGGGAAGTAAGGTACATCATTTCTGTTGAAGCATCCTATGCTCACTGTATTCATATAGAATCTGCCGCCATCGTAGATAATAAAGTTGGTTTTTTCGTTATTTATCATCGAAAGTCTTGTTGGCAGATAAAGAGGTTTTGGATCATAAATTTCAGAGTTTATACTATTAGCTTTAACGGTAGTTTTTGCACCACAAGAAAGCATAGGCACACAAGTTGCCATATGATCTACACTTACAGTATCAGACCCAATATTATTCTTAAATATGTTATTGATACTGTTCCAGTCAAGGTCCTTTGTTGTGTACTCTTCAGAACTACCACCGTGTTTAATATAGTAGCAGTAATTGTTACCGTGTGAACCATCCCAACCGGAGATAGAGCGATTTGCATATCTGCTGTTTAGAGCTGTATACGCATAGCTTCCTGCCTCAAGATTCTCACCGAAGAAAGTAGAGAAATTCTCCTGATCATAGCCAGCAGTTGAAAAAGCAAGAGTTGCAGCTCCATCAGCGTAAACATCACCGGAAATCGAGAATACAGCTACCTTGAATGTGATAGCCATCGGTGTATCATACGACAGAGTCATCTTCGACATACCGCTATCCTGCTTAATATACGCCACTGTCTGTGCAGGGACAACGCAACTAGCTGTGTAGCTATTGTCAATACTGTAAGTAGTTTCTTCACCATTCATCGCTTCGTCAGAATACGCTTGGTTAAAAGTAAAGCCTAAACTAAAGCCTAATGTACCTTTAACCACTTCGCCTAAACCTGCTTCAAAAGAAACGTTACCACCAATAGCTTCAGAATACGAAAAAGACTCAGTAGTTGTGAAAGAAGATGAAACTGTCTGAGAATTAGAAATAACAAGGTTCATATCACCCTGTGTATCAGCAACTGACTCATTTATTGTACTTGAGAGATAATTAGTATCTGTATTTGTTACGTACTCAAATCCTTCTTCGCCTGCGTCGGCAGCAGCTTTTACAGGAATATCAGAATCAGCATATTTCTGTGCATCTGACACATACTCTAAATCTTCATCAGCTATCATCTTCAAACTGAAATCGTAAAAAGCAACACCGTAAGAATTATACTGATACTTGTAGGTTTTGCCCTCACGAGTAACAGAAGTAACGAGGTTATAGAGAATTTCGCGATTAGTGTCATCTTTAAGCTGTGGAAGAGAATCACCAGCGTGATTTCCCTGAGATAATATATCAGAACCATCGCAGTTTTTTCTGCCTATACCGCGAGCAACCTCATCGCCCATTTTTGTGCGGATCTGAGAGAAAGACGTAGCAGAGCTAAGTCCCGTTGAATAGTAGCCATCATTTTTTTCATCAATGTGATTGTCAGCATCAGGATTAGCTAACACGCTACCTACAAAACACTGCTCGTTTTTATCGTCATCGTGATTTTTTCCATAGTAGTCAGAAAAATCGTGTGAACAAGTGTATTTCTCTTCGCTCTCGAAAATAGCTGCAGCGAGGTGTGCCCAGCGCTCTAAGACAGAGAAAGTCTCTGTATCGCTATACTGCACTTTCTGCTTAAGCATATTATAGTAGTAAGTAGTGTTTACGTTCTCAGGTTTGGTGTTTGAAGAGCAATCATAGTAATTGAAGCCGTCCAAACTAATCTTCTTAATACCTGTGTTCAAGCCCGTATCGCTGTCTGTGTAATATTCAGCACTAGCACCATACGCAAAAGCGCTAAACGGCACTATAGATGCAATCAACAGCACAACAACCAATACAGATATTATTCTGCAAATCAATCTTTTCATAATTAACCTCCTCAAAATCAAATTAATGAGTAGTATATATTTTTGCAAAAGGATGCAGGGACAAAAAGGTCGCCTCTGCCCTCTCCTAAAGCTATATCGGGTTTATTATCACCGTGGAAATCAGATCCACCGCTTTGTAAAAGAGAAAATTGTTGTGCAAGTTCTTTTGCAAGTAATTTCTCTTCTTTGCTGAACTTCGAGTAATCTGTTTCTATAGCTATAAGCCCACTTTCTTTTGCAACAGGGAGAAACTCTAAAAGCTCGTCGTAACTTAGATTTAAAAACGGATGTGCAAGCACAGGAGCAGCACCGACAGACTTAAACAGATTTATCACTTTGAAAGTGTCAGGTCTGACAGACGGCACGTAGTAGCCAGCTTTTTCATCCAAAATGGTATTCATCGCTTCTTTAACAGAACCGATGTAACCTTTCTCTACAAGTTCTACGGCAAACGGAACACGGTTAACGTAACCATCACCCGCGTCAGTTTTAATCTTCTCGTAGTCGATATTGTAGCCTGCTTCTACCAGATTTTTCGCCAAAAGGTCATTACTCTGTCGTTTGGACTCATTAACAGAAACCAGAAACTCGTTGATTTTATTAAAACCACTCTCGGGTATAAAAAGACCGACTATGTGAATCTCTTTGCCGATATAAGCACAGGTGATTTCTATACCAGGAACTGCGATAATGGACTTGTTTTCTGCCGCTTCTTTAAATTCAGACAATCCCGACAAGGTGTTATGGTCACACAGCGCAACCGCAAAAAGACCTTTTCTTTCAGCTTCTTCTACAATCTGCGACGGTGTAAAAGTACCATCAGACGCTGTAGAGTGAGTGTGCAAATCACATCTGTCTGTTAATTTCACTAAATCAAACGAGTTTTTCATACGACCTCCAAAATTATACAGTAGCAGGAGTCTCCTCTTTATTTTCCAGCGCTTTCAGCTCTTCTTCATATAATATAGGTAAAAGCTCTGGATATTTTTTAACAACTAAGTGTTTTGAATAATAGACATCAGACACATCTCGTCTTGACATTTTTCCGATTTTGATAAAGCAGAATATATACAGGAAGATAACAAACGAATAAAGTGTGACGCTTGCAAGCGGTGTACCCACAAAACAGCAGTAATCATACAGACCGTGCGCCAGAATCGGGAGCAATAAGCTTAAGAAAGCGTACTTTTTGTATGAATATTCAGGTGCATTCTGTGGAATTAACCCCTTAGCTTTACAGTCTTTTTCCAACACATTCGCTTTCTTATACATATGCCACAGGCTGTAGCACAAACCCATAATGACACCAAAGAAAGTATGTCCAGGCACAGAAAGAATAGCACGCACGATGGCGGTTGACCACCCATTCTGTACACAATACAGGATATTCTCTGCCCCAGCAAATCCAAGCGACACAAAAGTAGCGTAGATAATGCCATCAAATAAGCTGTTAAAGTTTTTGTTACGCTTTGTAATGATAATAAGTGCAAGCCACTTAAACCCTTCTTCAACAAGAGCGACGTTAATAAATGCGTCATTCGCATAATAAAGTCTTAAACTAATCCCCGTAGTAGGCAAGGCACCAAATACAATTTCGCTAACTGTTTCAAGAACAGTGCCTACTATAATAACAGGAGGAATAATCAGCACACCCGAAAGAAGTAATAACAACAATAAACCAATTGGTTCTTTTTCAACTCTGTCTTTAATGAAAATAAAAACAGCAAGAGCAACAGCAGGCGCTAGCGCCGCTACAACAAGTAAAACTATATTGAATA
>JAFOED010000133.1 GCA_017380355.1 Ruminococcus sp.
ACAACTTTTGTGACAAGACCTGTTCTGCCTGCTGAGCCGTCGTCTGTGGTGATGTAGAGGTTATCGCATACTGCTTTCATTTCATCTTCCATAAGGATGAGGTCTTTTGTTTTAGCGCCAATTATTACGTCACACTTAATTCCCTGTTCAAAAAGCCACTTTACCTGTGGGTACACAGGAGCAACTCCGACACCGCCTGCGACAAAGAGGATGTTCTTTTTCTTTAGTTCTTCTATTTCAGTAGCGCATAAGTCACTAGGTCTGCCCAGTGGACCTGCAACATCGTGTATAAAATCCCATTCTTTGAGAGTGGAGAGCTTGAGTGTTCCTGCTCCGACAACCTGAAAAACGAGAGTAATTGTGCCTTCTTTTCTGTCGTAGTCACAGATGGTAAGTGGGATTCGCTCTGAGTCATCGTGTGAACGCACTATAACAAACTGTCCAGGCAGACATCTTGCCGCGATTCTCTCAGCTTTTACGTCGAAAAGATAAATGCTGTCGCTGAGTTTTTCTACGCGTGTGATCTGATTCATTATTTCACCTTCTGGTAAATAGTTTTGCATACAAAGTAATAATACTCCTTTTTTTGCTGTGTTTCAAGGTTTTTTGACCATATATTTGAAAAGTCAAAAGTGTTGCAATATCCTTACTTTGTATGATAAAATAAACTTGTGAAATAGTATGCAGGAGGGATAGTATGTATCTGTTATGCAATGGTAAAGTAATCACAAGGGATGAACAGTGTCCGTATATTGAAAACGGCGGTGTTCTTATTGACGAAAAAGTTATCAAAGATATCGGAGAAACCTCAACTTTGAAAGAAAAATATCCGAATGCTCAGATTGTTGATGCAAAAGGTTCTGTGATTATGCCTGCGTTTATTAACGCTCATACTCATATTTACTCCGCACTTGCCAGAGGACTTTCGATAAACGGATACAACCCTCACAAT
Source organism: Ruminococcus sp. (assembly GCA_017380355.1). Lineage (GTDB taxonomy): Bacteria > Bacillota > Clostridia > Oscillospirales > Acutalibacteraceae > Ruminococcoides. Next base: position 953 of record JAFOED010000133.1, read on the forward strand.
TTCTACGAGATACTCGATGGTATGTGGTGGAATATCGACAGAAAACTCGATTTAAAGGCGACAAGAGCGAGTGCGTACGCTACTTATCTTGACTGTATTCGTAACGGTGTCACTACTGTGTTTGACCACCACGCGAGTTTCTGTGAGATAGGAAACTCTCTTTTTGAAATCGCAGATGTTGCAAAAGAGATGGGTGTGCGTTCGTGCTTATGTTATGAAGTTTCAGACCGAGACGGCGAGAAAAAATGCGATGAAGCGATTAAAGAAAACGCAGAATTCATCCGTTACTGTAAAGAAAATAAAGACGATATGATTAAAGCGATGTTCGGTATGCACGCATTGTTTACAATATCGGACGAGACATTTGAAAAATGCGTTAAAGCCAATGACAATATGACAGGCTACCACATCCACATCTGTGAGGGTCTAAACGACGTCATTGATTCGAAAGAAAAGTATAATATGCTCCCTGTTGAGAGACTTTTAAAGTGGGGCATTTTAGGCGAAAAAACCGTGCTCGGTCACTGCATCCACGTGAGTGAAGAAGAGATGGATATTATTAAAGAGAGTAACTCGATGGTCGTTAACAATCCGCAGTCCAATATGGGCAACGCTGTCGGATGTTCTCCTGTGCTTAAGATGTACGAAAAAGGTATACTTTTAGGACTAGGCACCGACGCTTATACTCACGATATGCTCGAAAGTTTAGCTTCTGCTCTTACTATCCAACGTCATAACGCAGGTAAAGCGAACGTTGCGTGGAGTGAAGTTACTAATATGCTGTTCAACAATAATGCAAAAATCTGTTCCAGATATTTTGATTCACAGCTTGGTGTGCTGAAAAAAGGCGCAGCTGCTGACGTTATCGTTATGGATTACAAGCCGTTTACTCCGTTTGATAACACTAACATTGACGGACATATGATTTTCGGTATGAGAGGCAGACAGTGTGAAACCGTGTTTGCAAACGGCAGACTTCTCTTAAAAGACAGACAGTTTGTCGATATAGATGAAGAAAAATTAAACGCAGAGATTTTAGAGTCCGCACGTAGCTTGTGGAGTAAAATCAACGGATAAGAAGGTGCTAAAATGAGCGAAAAAATGACACCTATCAGCATCGAAAAGCTGATTGCACATATAAAAGAAGAGTATGAAAACTACAACACGATGTTTTCTGTGAAGAAGGCGTACAGACAGGAAAAGAGTAAAACTCTGCCGGTTTTCTGCGAAAAAATCGAGAGTCCTCTCGGTGTTGCTGCAGGTCCTAACACCCAGCTTGCACAGAATATTGTGGCGTCATATTTCGCAGGAGCGAGATTTTTCGAGCTTAAGACTGTACAGACTTTAGATGGCGAAGATTTAGCTAAATGTATCAGCCGTCCGTGTATCAAAGCTGACGACGAGGGATACAACTGTGAGTGGTCGACAGAGCTTACTGTACAGCAGGCTTTTAAAGAATACGTCAAAGCGTGGTGCTTGCTTAAAGTTTTAAGCAAAGCGTATGATTTAGGCGACAGCGATGCATTTGTATTTAATATGAGTGTCGGCTACGACTTAGACGGCATTAAGTCAAAGAAGATTGACGACTTCATTGAAGGATTAAAAGATTGCTCAAGCACAGATGTTTTCGCTGAATGTAAGGATGCTCTGAAAAAGCATTTTCCTGAATTATCAGATGATATTGATAATATGTCTCCTCACGTGTGCACAAGTGTAACGCTTTCTACACTTCACGGATGTCCTCCTGACGAGATTGAGAGAATCGCTACATATCTTATAAAAGAAAAGGGCCTTAACACTTTTGTTAAATGCAACCCAACCTTGCTTGGTTATCGCACAGCACGTGATATTTTAGACTCGATGGGTTACGATTACATCGCGTTTGATGACCATCATTTCAGAGAAGATTTACAGTATGCTGACGCCGTTTCGATGTTTGCACGTTTACAGAAATTAGCTGATGATAACAATCTCACTTTCGGCGTGAAGCTGTCGAATACTTTTCCTGTCGACGTTAAAGCAGGAGAGCTTCCTAGCGAAGAAATGTATATGAGCGGCAAGTCGCTATTCCCACTCACTATCGGAATGGCGAGAAGATTGTCACATGAGTTTTCAGGTAAACTTCGTATCAGTTTTTCGGGCGGTGCTGACTACTTTAACATAAAAGAGCTTTTTGAGTGTGGCATTTTTCCGATTACGGTTGCGACAACTATTCTAAAGCCTGGCGGATATATGCGCCTTACTCAGATGGCACAGACACTTTATGAATGTGACTACAAAGCCTTTGAATGTACTGATACAGAAGCTATCGCAAAACTTTCAAAAAGTGTGATTAATGATAAACACCACACAAAAGCGATTAAACCATTACCTAAGCGTAAAATAAACGAACAAGTTCCGCTTATTGACTGCTATTTTGCGCCATGTCACAAGGGCTGTCCGATTAATCAGGATATTCCTGAGTATCTCAGTTTAGTTAACAAAGGAATGTACAAAGAAGCGCTTTCTGTTATTACACAGAAAAATCCGCTTCCGTTTATTACAGGTTCTATCTGTGCCCATCCGTGTATGAGTAAATGTACTCGCAATTTCTACGACAGTAGCGTTGATATAAGAGGTGCAAAGCTCGTAGCAGCACAAAAAGGCTTTGATGAGCTGATGAGTGAGATTCATCCAGCCACAAAAGTTGAGGGCAAAAAAGTCGCTGTAATAGGCGGTGGACCTGCGGGTTTAGCTGCTGCGTATTTCGTAGCAAAAGAGGGAATAGACGTTACAGTTTTTGAGCGTGACGAACACGCAGGCGGTATTGTACGTAACATTATCCCTGATTTCAGAATTGATGAAAAATACATTGAGAATGACATTAAACTTATAGAAAAAACAGGAGCAAAAATCCTCACCAATACACCTGCACCGAGCGTAGAGGAACTCAAAGCTTCTGGATTTACTCACATCCTTTTCGCTGTTGGTGCGTATAAGTCGAGTAGCCTTAACTTGGGTGAAAACGAGCTCGATGTTTTTGATTTCTTACGCAGACTGCGTAAAGGCGAGAATGTTGAATTAGGCAGAAATGTCGCTGTTATCGGTGGTGGCAACACCGCGATGGATGCCGCACGTGCTGCAAAGAGAGTTAGTGGCGTAGGTTTGGTGACTATCGTTTATCGCCGTACAAAACGCTATATGCCTGCTGATGAGCACGAGCTGGAACTAGCTATAAATGATAACGTTGAATTTATGGAGCTTGTTTCTCCTGTTACTCACAAAAACGGAGTACTGTATTGCAGAAAAATGGAGCTATCAGCTCCTGACAGCTCCGGCAGACGCTCGGTTATTGAAACAGACGAGATTGTTCCTGTTTTTGCTGATACTGTTATTTCTGCAATAGGCGTGAAGCTCGAGCCGACTATATTCGAAGAAAACGGAATCGAAGTAGTAAACGGCAGAGTGAATTTTGAAACTAATTTAGAGAATGTATATACAGCGGGTGACTGCTTGCGTGGACCTTCTACCGTTGTTGAGTGTATCGCTGATGCACGTCGTTTTGCTGATGTAGTAGTCGGCAAAAAACACGTTATGGATATACCTGAGAAAGCGTATAATACACAGCAGAACGCCATCGCTAAAAAAGGTGTTCTGTGTGATTTCTCCTCGTGCGAGAATGAGGGCGAGCGTTGTCTTGATTGTTCTAACGTTTGTGAAAACTGTGTTGATGTCTGTCCTAACCGTGCTAACGTAGTTATTACGCTTCCTGATAAACGTAGACAGATTCTGCACGTCGACAGAATGTGTAACGAGTGCGGTAACTGTATGAGCTTCTGCCCATACGACAGCGCTCCGTACAAAGATAAGTTTACGTTGTTTAATAGTGCTCAGGACTTTAACGACAGTGAAAATATGGGCTTTGTTGTGCTTGATGACAACACAGTGCGTGTGCGTCTTGGAGCTGTTAAAGACTATAAACTTTCAGAACTTTCTATTTTCGGTCCTGACCTTAAACAGCTTATACTCACAGTTATTAACGAGTACAAGTACCTTTACTGATATATCGGAGTTGATTTTTTGAACATACTTTTACGCGGAGGATTAGTTGTATCCTCGGTTAATACAAAGAGGCTTGATGTCCTTATATCAAACGGCAAAATTCTGAAGATAGGACGTCACCTGAACGACAAGGAAGCACAGGTTGTCGACTGTAGCGGTAAGCTGATTTTCCCTGGCTTTATTGATGCACATACACATTTTGATTTAGAAGTGTGCGATACTGTTACTGCGGATGATTTTTCAACAGGCACTAAAGCTGCTGTGTGTGGCGGTACTACTACTATCGTAGATTTTGCGACACAGAACAAGGGCGAGACACTTTCTCACGCTCTTAATAACTGGCACTTAAAAGCTTTTTCAAAAAGCAGTTGTGACTACGCCTTTCATATGGCGATTTCTGACTGGAACGAAAGAGTAAAAGAAGAGATTGCGGCGATGTTCGAACAAGGTGTCACTTCGTTTAAAGTTTATATGACTTACGATGCGATGATGCTTTCTGACGAAGAAATTTTTGATGTGCTTTCTACGCTTAAAAAGTACGGTGGTATCGCAGGAGTACACTGTGAAAATGACGGTGTTATCAAAGCTCTGACAAAGGATTATAAGAATAACGAAAACCTCAGCGCTACAACACATCCGCGCGTCCGTCCTGCTTTGTGTGAAGCAGAAGCGGTAGACAGACTTATAAGCATCGCACGTATTGTCGACGTACCAGTTGTTATTGTTCATCTGAGTTCAAAAGAGAGCTTGCAGGTAGTGAAAAAGCACCGTGAAAACGGGGCGGTGGTTTACGTTGAGACCTGCCCTCAGTATTTGTTGCTGGACGAGTCACGCTACGAACAAAAGGGCCTCCAGAGCGCTCGTTTTGTCTGTTCTCCACCGCTTAGAACAAAAAGTGATAACGCAGCATTGTGGCACGCTTTGAAAAATGGCGAAATCCAGACGGTAGCGACCGACCACTGTTCGTTTACGCTTGAGCAGAAAAGTGTAGGACTCGAAGATTTTTCAAAAATGCCGAACGGTTTGCCTAGTGTAGAAACACGCCCTGTGCTTATGTACTCTTACGGCGTGTGCAAAAGAAAAATCACACTTGAGCAGATGTGTAAGCTTTTGAGCGAGAATCCTGCTAAGCTCTACGGAATGTATCCGAAAAAGGGTGTAATCAGAGTCGGTAGCGATGCTGATATAGTTATATTCGACCCAAAAGCTTCAGGCTTTATTTCCAAGAACACTCACCATAGCAAAAGTGATTACACTCCGTACGAAGGAGTGCACACAAAGGGCAGAGTAGACACTGTGTATCTTCGTGGTAAATTGGTTGTAAAAAACGGCGAAGTTGTACTTGAGAATAAAGGAAAGTACGTAAAACGCGCTGTTTCAGATTTAAAATAAGCATAAAAAAGCACCAACGATAAGTTGGTGCTTTAATTTTTATTCAGCTTTTGATGAGGTGGATGTTGCCAACAAGCTCGTAGCCTGCTTTTTTGAATGTAGAAACAGCGCTTAAGTTAGCGTTGTTAGCGTAAAGCATCAGCTTTTCGCTTCCACCTTTTTCACAGTTATGTGATGCAATATTTGTGAGTATTGTCGCGTAGCCTTTGTTGCGCTCGTCAGTTTTTGTAGCGACAGAGCGGATAGATGAGTAATCCCCGTCATCATCACTTATTACACAAACAGATTTTACATCCCCGTTTTTCAGCAGTAAGTATGTGTTGAGCGTTGCGTATTTGTCACACATTTTTTTAACTTTTTCATCGCCCCAGTGGAATTCATCTTTGAGCGACATATAAAAGTCATAAAGCTCATCGCTGAACTTTTTGTTATACTTCAGAACAGAAACTTCGTCTGTCTGAGGAAGTTTCTTTGATGTGAATTTATACGCTCCGAGTGAATATTCACTCTTCACCTGATAGTTTAAATCACAGCTTAAAAGTGCATACATATCAGAGAAAGTCTGTGCGATTTCAGGTTTTGTGAAAAACTGAAGATTAGGGGTAGCGAAATTTTTTACGACGTTAGCGACAGAAATCATCGCTTCCTTGTCGTCTTTTATTTCGCTGTCCGTCCATATCCACACATTATCTTTATTCTCTTTTCTGCAGATAATGACGTGTTTGTGGTCAGAGAAAAACTGTGAGGTTTCATATTGACGTGCACCCTCGATATAGTTAAAAAGCACTCTGTCTGTTACATAATCGTCAAGCGAAAAAGCTATGTCGTCACTAAGGATTTTTTCGATAACAATGCTCATAAAAGCTCCTTATATTACTCGACAGTAATGCCGAGCTTTTTGAATTCTGCTTCGAATTCTGCTAAATCATTTTTAGAGTATACAGGAGACGGACAGTTAGCGATAGCGCTCTCGATGTCTTTAAGACCGTTACCAGTAACGATAGATACAACTGTCGCGTCTTTTTCTATAAGTCCGCTTTCACACAGCTTCTTAAGACCGGCTGTAGCTGTAACACCAGCAGGCTCACCGAATACACCACACTCTTTTGCGAGGAATCTCTGAGCTGCTCTGATTTCATCGTCTGTGACGTTAACACAGATGCCGTTTGAATCTAAGATAGCGTTAATAGCTTTGTCAGGGTTTCTCGGTACACCTACTGCGATAGAGTCAGCGTAAGTGTTTTCTTCTTGTGGTGTCCACTCGTTTGTACCTTTATCAGCTGCTACGTTAATTGGACAGCATCCGCTTGCCTGTACAGAAATGAGACGAGGGATTTTGTCTATAAGACCCACGCTGTACATATCGTAAAGACCTTTGTACACACCTGCTATTGTGCAACCGTCACCTACAGAAACAGCAACGTAGTCAGGAGCGTTGAATTCAAGCTGTTCGATAATTTCGAGCGAAACCGTCTTTTTACCTTCGCTTAAGTATGGGTTGATAGCCGCGTTTCGATTATACCAGCCGTACTTGTCAATAGCGGATTTAGAGAGTTCAAAAGTCTCCTCGTAAGTACCTTTTACAGCGGTGAGGTTAGCGCCGAACATCATGAGCTGAGCGATTTTACCCTTTGGAGCACGCTCAGGAACGAAGATGTAAGTCTTGAGCTTTGCGGCAGCGGCATTACCAGCTAAAGAAGAAGCCGCGTTTCCTGTTGAAGAACAAGCGATTGTAGAGTATCCTGCTTCAATAGCTTTTGTGACCGCCATAGCAGAAGCTCTGTCTTTAAGTGAAGAAGTCGGATTCAGACCATCGTCTTTGATGTAAAGATTTTTGATGCCGAGTTTTTGTGCAACTTCAGGAACGCTGTAAAGCGGAGAGTTACCGACTCTAAGTCCCTGTGGAGTTGTGTCTTCTTCGATAGGGAGGAGCTCTCTGTATCTCCACATTGTGAGGTCCTCTCTCTGAGAAAGAACCTCTTTGTTAAAGATAGTTTTGATGTATTCGTAGTCGTAAATTACGTCTAAAATACCGCCACACTCACATGTAGTAGCATCAGCGACAGCATCGTAAGTTTTGCCACATTTGACGCATTTTAAGTATTTCACATTTTGCATTGTTAATTCACCCGTTGTAAAGCATTAGAGATTTTTAAGGATGCCGACTTCGTCGTTGAATGCGTTGATGAGTTCATCGAGCTCGTCAACCTGCTTATGTACGTAGTCCCATGTACCCTTTGTGTCATACCAAAGAGCGTTTAATTCTTCTACATCGCGACCCTGCTGTTCAACCCATGTGTAGTACTTTAAGTTGTGTACACGCTTACGCTCTGCGTATGTGAGTTCAATGAGGTTATCTGTCTTTAAGTTAAGCATATGGAGCTTGTGATCGATTTCAGCCTCTTTAAGGTTATATTCACCGTGCATCTCGTTGAGCTCTTCGATTCTTGACTGATACATAACAGCGCTGTCAGTAAGAACTGTACCGATAACGTCGTGCTCTGTGAATTCGTAGTACTTAGCCATCTTGATACAGCAAAGGATGTTTGCGATACCGGAGATACCGAGCCATGAAAGTTTCTCGACAAAATCCTTGTCGAGCTTTAATTCGTTGATGAGATAAGCCTTACCGTCTTCTGTGTTGAAGAGTCTAAGGAGTCTCTGGCTGTCTTCGTCGTCAATAGCGATTGCCATATCTGTGTTCTTAACATTGTGAATCCAAGGGATGTGCTTGTCGCCGATACCCTCAATTCTGTGACCGCCGAAGCCGTTATCTAAGATAGTAGGACACTGTAAAGCTTCACCAACGCCGAGTTTAAGAGTTGGGTAGTGGTCTTTTAAGTAGTCACCGGAGCTCATTGTACCTGCAGAGCCTGATGTAAAGCATGCACCTGCGAAGTTATCGCCGTCGCGCTTGATTGCTTCATATACAGTAGCAAGTGCGTGACCTGTGATGTTGTAGTGCCACAGCGGGTTGCCCATCTCTTCAAACTGGTTGAAGATCATAACGTCGTCACGCTGTTTTAATTCCCATGTTTTATCGAAAATTTCTTTTACGTTTGATTCGCAGCCCGGAGTTGCAATGATTTCGCCAGCAACAGTCTTGAGCCAGTCAAATCTCTCTTTGCTCATTTCTGCAGGTAAGATAGCGATTGAGCTACAAGCGAGAAGTGCAGAGTTGAACGCACCACCACGGCAGTAGTTACCTGTTGAAGGCCAGACAGCCTTGTGAACTGTAGCGTCGAACTGACCAGTAACAAGACGTGGAGCAAGACAGCCGAAAGAAGCGCCTACCTTGTGACAGCCTGTAGGGAACCACTTGCCAACCATAGCGATGATTCTCGCTTTAACACCTGTGAGTTCGCTTGGAAGCTCGATGTAGTTAGGAACATCCTGGAATAAACCGCCTGTTTCTTTTGCTTCGTTTTTCCATGTGATTCTGAAAAGGTTAACCGGATCAACGTCCCATAAACCTGTTTTACTTAACTTTTCTTTAATAGCCTCAGGGATTGTGTCTGGATTCTGCATCTGTTTAAAAGTAGGAATTATTATGTTGTTTTCCCTTGCTTTTTCGATGTTGTGTTTAAGACCTTCTTTGTTAATTTTTAAATCTATCATATTGACCTCCTGTATCTGATATGAGATTTTAATAAGCATTTCATTATGTAATATGAGTACATCAAAAACTTACCCATTTTACACTATGTATATATTTTAGTACAATACTGTTGAGATTTCAATAAAAAATTGAGCAAAAACTACATTTTTTGTTTGACTCTCAGCACTTGTGCGATATAATAATATTAAGAATGTATGCGTGTGCATATTACTTAACAATTTATATTTTTTACATATATACGAAAGGGGCTAATGTGATGAATTTTGACGCTATAAAAAAAGCAGCCGAAGGCTATGAAAAGGATATGACTAAATTTCTTCGTGATTTAGTAGCTATCCCTTCTGAAAGTGCACAAGAGGAAGGTGTTTCTAAGCGCATTTTACAGGAAATGGAGAAACTTCAGTTTGATAAAGCAGAAATCGACCCGATGGGTAACGTGCTTGGCTTTATGGGTGATGGCGAAAAAATCATCGCTTATGATGGCCACATTGACACCGTAGGTTTAGGCGAACTGAGTAACTGGACTTTCGACCCATATAAGGGGTATGAGACAGATACTGAAATCGGTGGCAGAGGTACTTCTGACCAGGAAGGTGGTCTTGTATCTGCTGTTTACGGCGCGAAGATTATGAAAGACCTCGGACTTATTCCGCAAGGTTATAAGATTTTAGTTACAGGTACTGTACAGGAAGAAGACTGCGACGGTCTTTGCTGGCAGTATATCCATAACGAACTCGGCATTACTCCTGAATTTGTTGTTATCACTGAGCCTACTGACAAGGGTATTTATCGCGGTCAGCGCGGACGTATGGAAATCAGAGTTGAGGTAAAGGGTGTATCATGCCACGGCTCTGCTCCTGAGCGTGGTGATAACGCTATTTATAAGATGGCTGATATCATCACAGAAATCAGAGACTTAAACGACAGACTCCACTACGACGAGTTTTTAGGCAAGGGCACAGTTACTGTGTCACAGTATTTCTACAATTCTCCGTCACGTTGTGCTGTTGCTGATATGGCAGCGGTGTCGCTCGACAGAAGACTCACAGACGGCGAAACATGGCAGTCAGCTTTAGAAGAAGTGCGTGCACTCCCGAGTGTTAAAAAATACGGCGCGGAAGTCACAATGTATTCTTATGAGCGTCCGTCATGGACAGGACTTGTGTATCCGACAGAGTGCTACTTCCCGACATGGGTTATCCCTGAAGACCACCCTGCTACACAGGCGGTTGTTGAAGCTCACAGAGGTATGTACGGCGAGCCTAGAGTTGATAAGTGGACATTCTCGACAAACGGTGTATCTATCATGGGCAGATATGGAATTCCTTGTATCGGTTTCGGACCTGGTGCTGAAGCACAGGCTCACGCTCCTAACGAGAAAACATGGAAAGAAGATTTAGTAAGATGTGCGGCTGTGTACGCTGCAATTCCTTTAAACTATAAAAAGTAATAAGGTGAATGATATGAGTAATTTTAATGAACTGATTAAGCATCTCGAAACTCTTGATGCACAGAATATGTACGAGGGAGATTTTTTCCTCACATGGGATAAGAGTGACGATGAAATCGACGCTGTTTTTACTGTTGCTGATGCGCTGAGAGATTTGCGCGAGCGTAATGTATCTACTAAGATTTTTGATAGCGGTTTAGCTGTTTCTAACTTCCGCGACAATTCTACACGCACACGTTTTTCTTTCGCTTCTGCGTGCAACCTTTTAGGTCTTGAAGTTCAGGATTTAGACGAAGGTAAAAGCCAGATTGCACACGGTGAGACAGTCAGAGAAACTGCAAATATGATTTCTTTTATGGCTGATGTTATCGGTATTCGAGATGATATGTATATCGGTAAAGGTCACACATACCAGAAAGAGGTTGTCGAGTCTGTAACACAGGGTTACGAAGAGGGTATCTTAGAGCAGAAACCGACACTCGTAAACCTTCAGTGCGACATCGACCACCCGACACAGTCAATGGCTGATATGCTCCACATTATTCACCAGTTTGGCGGTGTGGAAAACTTAAAGGGTAAAAAGATTGCTATGACATGGGCTTATTCTCCGTCGTACGGAAAGCCACTCTCTGTTCCACAGGGTGTAATTGGACTTTTCACTCGTTTTGGTATGGACGTAGTGCTTGCTCATCCTGAGGGTTACGACGTAATGCCTGAGGTCGAAGAAGTAGCAAAAGCTAACGCTGAAAAATCAGGCGGTAGCTTTACAAAGTGTAACGATATGGCTCAGGCATTTAAAGATGCAGATATCGTTTATCCAAAGAGTTGGGCGTCATTTGCGGCTATGGAGAAGCGTACAAACCTCTATGGAGAAGGCGACTTTGATGGCATAAAAGAGCTCGAAAAAGAACTCCTGAAACAGAACGCTGAGCACAAAGACTGGGAATGCACAGAAGATATGATGAAGCTCACAAAAGATGGTAAAGCTCTCTATCTGCACTGCTTACCTGCTGATATCACAGGTGTTTCGTGCAAAGAGGGTGAGGTCGAAGCTTCTGTTTTCGACAGATACCGCAAGGAACTCTACAAGGAAGCTTCATTTAAGCCGTACATTATTGCGGCTATGATATTCCTCGCTAAAGTCAAAGACCCTGCAAAGGCTCTTATGATGCTCAACGATAGAGCAAAAGAGAGAAAAGAGTTTTAAACTATTATTTGCCGACAGCTTTCTGTCGGCAAATTGTATTTAATATGTAGGTGATATTATGGATAAAATGAGGATTGTGGTAGCGCTGGGCGGTAACGCTCTCGGCAAAAACCTGCCTGAACAATACCTCGCTGTAAAAGAGACAGCAAAAGCGATTGCGGACCTTATAGAATGCGGACACGAGGTTATTATCACCCATGGTAACGGACCTCAGGTCGGTATGATTGATTCTGCTATGAGCTTGTTTGCACGTGAAGACAGCCTGCAGAGCAAAACTCCACTTTCGATGTGTGTTGCGATGAGTCAGGCATATATCGGTTACGATATGCAGAATTCTTTGCGCAGAGAGTTGCGTGGTCGTTCTATTACAACCCCTGTCAGCACTGTGCTTACTCAGGTGCGAGTAGATAAGAGCGATAAAGCTTTTTTAAATCCATCAAAGCCGATTGGCAAATATATGAGCAAAGAGGAAGCTGATTTTGCGAGTGATAACTACGGACATATTTTTGTCAAAGACAGTTTAAAAGGCTACAGACGAGTTGTGCCATCACCGAAGCCTCAGGAGATTATTGAACTCGCTGTGATTCGTTCTCTCGTCGAAGATGAAAATGTTGTCGTCTGTTGTGGCGGTGGAGGTATCCCTGTATACGCAAACGGTGAACATCTGCGTGGTGTATCTGCTGTTATCGACAAGGATTACGCAAGTGCGCTATTAGCAAAAGAACTTGATGCGGATATGTTTATCATTCTTACTGCGGTTGAAAAAGTTGCTCTGAACTACAAAAAAGAAAACGAACAGCTCCTCGATAAAATGAGTACAGAAGAAGCGTTTGAGTATCTGAAACAAGGTCATTTCTCAGTAGGCAGTATGTATGAAAAAGTCGACGCGTGCGCACAGTTTGTTTCATCAAAAAAAGGAAGAGTAGCTCTTATCACTGAGCTTCACAAAGCAAAAGATGGTTTGCTCGGACTTACTGGAACGAGAATTGAATAAAATAAAGGCTTGTGTTTTTACGCACAAGCCTTTTTCTTATACAATCTTATTACCGTTTACGAATTTAGCACAAATTCCTTTTAAATCCTCGTTTGTGTATACTGCACGCTCCATACGCTCTTTAACTGATAAATCGTAAGCGTAAGGGGTAAAGTTTAGCACTACCGCATCGAACTCGTAGCCTTCTTCAAAACTACCGACATTTGAGAAAAACTTTCCGCCACCTTTAGTTGCGAGATAAAAAGCTTCAGAGAAAGTGAGTGGTGATTTGCTGTTGTCAACGTAGTACGAGTACATTTTTGACATTTTTATCGCTTCTTTTATAACAGAGAAAAGCGAGAGCGTTTCTCCTCCTGCGACATCGCTTCCAAGTCCGATGTTAAGTCCGTGTTCGATATACTCTCTGATTTTTGCGATTCCTGATTTTAGGTTCGAGTTAGAAGTAGGACAATGTGCAACGAAAGTATTCCTCTCTTTTAAAAGCTTTATTTCATCAGAACTTAGATGTACGCAGTGAGCCATAATTGTTCTGTCTGTCAGAAGAGAAAAGCGGTCGTACGCATCAGCGTAGTTTTTTGCTTCTTTACACAGCTCTTTTACCCATTCGATTTCGTCTTTGTTTTCACACAGGTGCGATTGAATCGGAGCACTGTGTTTCTTCGCGATTTCTCCGAGCTTAAAGCTCAGTTCATCGCTGCATGTGGGGATAAATCTCGGGGTTATTATCGGTTTTATATTTTTGTATTTATGTGAAGTGTTTTCTATAAAGTTTTCTGTTTCTTCTGCTGAGATTTCTGCACTTTTTTCGCACAGTAACGAAGGTGAATTTCTGTCCATATTCACCTTGCCAACATAACAGTAAAGACCCGTCTTATCAAGCATATCCATTAAAAGATGCGTTGTGTCAGAATGGATTGTTGCAAAAACACACGCACGTGTAGTGACGCTGTGCTTTATAGCATCACAGAAAATCGAGTAAGCCTTTTTAGCGTAGCTTAGGTCGCTGTATTTAGCTTCCTCGGGGAATGCATATTTATCAAGCCATTCTAAAAGCTGTAAATCCATACCGGTGCCTGAAAACGCATATTGAGGAGCGTGGGTGTGCAAATCTATCATACCGGGAAATATGAGATGTCCTGTGTAGTCAAAAAGTGTGTAGTTTTCAATTTCTTTTTCTAAAGTGTCGAAAAATCCTTTGCACATTCCGTTTTCAACGAGTAAATATGCATTTTCTTTTGTGATAATTTCGCTTTTACTCTTAGAAAAACAGAAATCGCCCTTTACTATGAAGCTGTTCATTATATCACCCCATAAGTATACTATACTTATCATTTAAATTTTACATCACGTTGCTATAAAGATTATTCTATATAAGAAATATAATATTATACAAATCTTCTAATATTCTTTTTTAGAAAAAACACTGTGCAAAAATAACAAAATATGTCTTATAATTTTTACGTATAATAAATTTATATTTCTTTTACAGATATTGAGAATAAGAAGATTTACTGTATAATTGATGTGTTAGGAACCTATCTGTGATAGGCTAACTTTTAGATTTCCGAAAGGAAACATTTTAAGGAGGAGATTTCCAATGAAAAAGTTAATCGCACTTCTGCTTGCTGTCCTCATGGTAGTATCACTTGCTGCTTGTGGCGCTACAACAGACGCTACTAAGGATCAGGCAGACACAAACTCAGATTTCAAGATGGGTGTTATCCTTATCGGTGACGAGAACGAGGGTTACACTTACGCTCACATCCAGGGTATCAAAGACGCAGCTAAGGCTTTAGGTCTTGCTGATGACCAGATTATCTGGAAGTACACAATTCCAGAGGATGAGACATGCTACGATACAGCTGCTGACCTTGCTGACCAGGGTTGCAACCTTGTTGTTTCTAACTCATACGGCCACCAGTCACACATGCAGCAGGCTGCTACAGAGTTCCCTGACGTTACTTTCATCGCTATGACAGGTGACACAGCTAAGGCTTCTGGCCTTCCAAACTTCTGTAACGCTTTCACAGCTGTTTATGAGTCAAGATTCGTATCCGGTGTAGTTGCTGGTATGAAGATTAAAGAGCTCGTTGAAAACGACAAGCTCGAAAAAGACAATTTTGACGCTGACGGCAACGTTAAGGTTGGTTACGTAGGTGCTTACCCATACGCAGAAGTTAAGTCAGGCTACACAGCATTCTTCCTCGGTATCAAGTCAGTTTATGACAAGGTTGCTATGAGCGTTCAGTTCACAAACTCATGGTTTGACCTCACAAAAGAGGGCGAAACAGCTAACCAGCTTATTTCACAGGGTTGCGTAATTATCGGTCAGCATGCTGACTCAACAGGCGCTCCATCTGCTGTACAGGCTGCTTTAGAGGCTGGCGACACATGCTACTCAATCGGTTACAACATCGATATGCTCGAGGTTGCTCCACAGGGCGCTCTCACATCAGCTACAAACTGCTGGTCTGTATACTACACAGAGGCTATCGGTCTTGCTATGAAGGGCGAAGCTGTTCCTACAAACTGGGCTAAGGGTTACGCTGATGACGCTGTTGCTATCACTCCACTCGGCGAGTCTGTAGCACCAGGCACACAGGAGAAGGTTGACGAGACTATCGCTGCTATCAAGGCTGGTGAGATCCACGTTTTCGATACAGATACATTCACAGTTAAGGGCGAGAAGGTTGAGGCTGCTTTTGCTACTGATACAGACGGCGACTTCATTCCTGACGCTGACGAGGCTGTATTCGATGGCTACTTCCACGAGTCATACTTCCAGTCAGCTCCTTGCTTTGCACTCGATATCGACGGTATCACACTCTTAAACTAATTTGAATTTAGCGGAGTAATCCGTAAGAAGGGAAGCCGAGAAATCGGCTTCCCTTTACGAGTTTATTATACACTTGTTTTTTAGGTAAAACACGACAGCCTAAGTTTTGGACTGTGGTGTTTTATCTAAAAGAAAATTTTAAAAGGGGGATGTGTAGTGAATAACGATTTAGCTGTTTTGCTCAAAGATATTACTAAAACTTTCGGCAAAAAGGTTGTCGCTAACAAAGACGTCACACTAGGCATAAAAAAGGGAGAAATTCTTTCTCTGCTAGGTGAAAATGGTTCCGGTAAAACTACGCTGATGAATATGCTCGCGGGTATCTATTATCCGGATTCGGGTCATATTTTTGTCGATGTAAACGACTCGGGATTAAACGAGGTGTCGATTTCTTCTCCGAAAGATGCGTATGCTTTAGGTATCGGTATGATTCATCAGCACTTCAAGCTCGTTGATGTGTTCACCGCTGTTGAAAATGTAGCTCTCGGTCTTGATAAAAGTATCGCGTTTAATAAAAAGCAGATTGCTCAGGATATTAAGGCTATCTGTGATAAATACGGTTTTAAAGTTGACCCGAATAAAAAGGTCTACAATATGAGCGTTTCCGAAAAGCAGACTTTGGAAATTGTAAAAGCCCTCTACAGAGGCGCTAATATCCTCATCCTTGACGAGCCTACTGCTGTACTTACACCGCAGGAAACAGATATGCTCTTCGCTGTTATGCGTAATATGAAAGAAGATGGAAAGTCTATCATCATCATTACTCATAAATTAAACGAAGTGCTCGAGATTTCCGATAGAGTTTCTATCCTTCGAAAAGGCGAGTATGTTGGCACTGTTGATACAAAAGAGGCTTCTGTTGAGATTCTTACAGAAATGATGGTAGGTCAGAAAGTTACTCTTGAAATCGATAGAAAAGAGCCACAGAATACTAAGCCTAGACTTATCGTATCTAACCTTACTTGTGTTAACAAATATGGAGTTAAAGCTCTCGATGATGTTTCGTTTATCGCAAACAGTGGTGAGATTTTAGGTATCGCGGGTATTTCCGGTAGTGGTCAGAAAGAACTTCTCGAAGCTATTGCAGGTCTTCAGGAGACAGCTTCTGGCAGCTCGATTAAGTACGTTACTCCTGAAAACGAAACTGATATTGTTCAGCTTATCGGCAAAAACGCACTCCAGATTAAAAACTTAGGCGTTGCACTTTCTTTCGTTCCTGAGGACAGACTCGGTATGGGTCTTGTAGGTTCGATGGGTATGTCTGATAATATGATGCTCCGTTCATACAGAAAGGGATTTGTATTTACTGAGAGAAAAGGTCCGAAGAACCTTGCTAATAAAGTTAAGGATGAGCTCGAGGTTGTTACTCCGAGCATTACAACTCCTGTTAGAAAGCTCAGTGGTGGTAACGTACAGAAAGTTTTAGTCGGTCGAGAAATTGCTGCTGCTCCTACTGTGCTTATGACAGCGTATGCTGTACGTGGCCTTGATGTAAATACTTCGTACACTATCTACAATCTCTTAAACGAGCAGAAAGAAAAGGGCGTTGCCGTTATTTATGTCGGTGAGGACTTAGACGTACTGCTCGCTCTTGCTGACCGTATCTTAGTTCTGTGTGACGGTAAGCTCAACGGTATTGTTGACGCTAGAACAACTACAAAAGAAGAAATCGGTCTGCTTATGACACACTTAAGAGAGGAGGAGAAAATCGATGGCTAATGTGATTGCAACAAAAAAAGAACCGCTTTTAAGAATTGCTAAGCGTGACTCGATGCCTTTCTGGCAGTCACTCGTGATCAGAATCATCTCGATTGTGCTCGCACTCGTTGTCTGCGGTGTTGTTATTTACCTGCTTATTAAGGTTAATCCTCTCGAAGTTTATAAATCTATGGTTGAGGGTGCTTTTGGCTCCTTCAAGGAAGACTACAAATTCTTCAACCGCAGAACATGGATTACAATCCGTGATACTATGATGCTTTTATGTATCGCTGTTGGTCTTGCACCAGCGTTTAAGATGCGTTTCTGGAATATCGGTGCTGAGGGTCAGATTCTTATGGGTGGCGTTGCTACTGCCGCTTGTATGATTTATCTGAAGAATCTTCCACCTGTTCTTCTCTTTGTCTGTATGTTCTTAGCTTCTGTTTTAGCAGGTGCTATCTGGTCTTTCCTTCCGGCACTTTTCAAAGCTAAATGGAACACTAACGAAACCCTCTTCACCCTTATGATGAACTATGTGGCTATTCAGCTCACCTCGTTCTTCGTAGCATTGTGGGAGAATCCTATCGGATCTAACACAGTCGGTATCATCAACCCTACAGGACACGAGGGTTGGTTCCCTCCTGTTTTCGGACTTGACTATATGATGAATGTTATCGTTGTTATGACTATTACTGTGGGTATGTTCATCTATCTTAAGTACTCTAAACAGGGTTACGAAATTGCTGTTGTCGGCGATTCTGAGAACACAGCACGCTACGCAGGAATCAACGTTAAGAAAGTTATAATCCGCACAATGCTCATTTCCGGTGCTATCTGCGGTCTTTCAGGTTTCGTTGCTGTAAGCGGTGCTTCTCACACTATTTCTACAAGTACAGCAGGCGGCAGAGGCTTCACCGCTATCATCGTTGCATGGCTTGCAAAGTTCAATACATTTACGATGATTCTGATTTCGTTACTCCTTGTTTTCCTTGACAAAGGTGCTATCGAAATCGCTTCTAAATACGACCTCAACGACTACGTATCTTCGATGATTACAGGTATCATCCTGTTCTTCATTTTAGGTAGCGAGTTCTTCATCAACTATCGTATGATTTTCAGAAGAAGTCACAAGGAGGTGCAGTAATATGAACGTTAATACATTATTGCAGTTACTGCAGTCTTCTATCGCTTTCGGTACCATCATTATGTTTGGTGCTGTCGGTGAGATTATCACCGAGAAATCGGGTAATTTAAACCTCGGTATCCCTGGTGTTATGTACATGGGCGCTATTGCGAGTTTAATAGGTGTATTCTTCTACGAGAAAAACGTTGAGAATCCTATTCCTATTGTTTGTGTAATCATCGCGATTTTGTGTGCATTCTTAGCGGCTGCTTTAGGTGGTTTGCTATTCAGTTTCCTGACTATCACATTAAGAGCAAATCAGAACGTAACAGGTCTTACTCTCACGATTTTCGGTTCGGGCGTTGCGAACTTCTTTGGCGGTATGCTTAACGGCTTTGCTGGTGGTGTAGGTCAGATTCGTGTTGAAACTACTTCAAAAGCGTTTATGGCTAAGCTTCCGTTTTTATCTGATTTAGGTATCGTAGGCAAGGCGATTTTCTCTTACGGCTGGCTTGTTTATGTAGCTATTGCTATTGCGATTTTAGCTCAGTGGTATATGAACAAAACCCGCTCAGGTCTTAATCTTCGTGCTGTCGGCGAAAACCCAGCTACTGCAGATGCTGCAGGTATCAACGTAACTGTTTATCGTTATCTCGCTACTTGTATCGGTACAGGTATCGCAGGTCTTGGTGGTCTTTACTATGTTATGGACTACACAAAGGGTACATGGGCTAATGACGGTACTATGGAAAACCTCGGTTGGCTTGCGGTTGCTCTTGTTATTTTCGCAATCTGGAGACCAAAGAACGCTATCTGGGGTGCTTACCTCTTTGGATTGTTGTTCTGGGTTTACCTCTATATCCCTGGTCTTTCAAGAAAAACTCTCGAGTTGTTTAATATGCTTCCGTACGTTGTTACTATTATCGTGCTTATTTTCACTTCACTTCGAAAGAAGAGAGAAAATCAGCCACCAAACGGTCTCGGTCTTGCATATTTCAGAGAAGACAGATAATATGTTTTTGTGTAAAAATCCCTTGCTTTTTGCAGGGGATTTTTTTATACTTATCGTATAGATTACAGGCGGTGATATTATGTCTTTATTACTAAAAAACATCAGCACGGTCGTTTCGTGTGATACATCTGATACCGTTTATGAAGGTGTCGACATTTATATAAAATCCGGTAAAATTGAGCAAATCGGTAAAGACTTAAAATGCGAAGCCGACAAAGTGATTGACTGTACTCATATGATATGTTATCCTGGTTTAATCAACACCCATCATCATCTTTATCAGTACTTTTCGCGCAATATAAAAAGCGTGCAGAATTTTGAACTTTTTGATTGGTTAAGAGCTCTGTATGGTGTGTGGAAAAACTTAGACGAAGACGTGGTTTACTTAAGCTCTGTGTGTGGTATGGCGGAGCTTATGAAAAGCGGTTGTACTACCTGCTTTGACCACCATTACGTTTTTCCGAGTGGCGTATCTACAAAGCTTTTATCTGCTCAGTATAGTGCCCATAAAGACTTAGGCATACGAATGTATATGTCCAGAGGTAGTATGAATCTGTCAGAAAAAGACGGAGGACTTCCGCCTGACAGCGTTGTACAGACTACCGACGAGATTATTAAAGAAAGTATAGACGCAATAGAGAAATATCACGATAAGAGTGAAGGCTCAATGTGTATGCTCGCCCTTGCTCCTTGTTCACCTTTTTCCGCAAGCTCTGAGCTTTACAGCGAAAGTGCAAAGCTTGCTCGTGAGTATGGAGTGAGACTTCATACTCATCTGTGTGAAACTATAGATGAAGAGAACTATACATTAGAGAAATTCGGAAAACGACCTCTCTCGTATATGGAGTCGTTAGGATTTACGGGTGACGACGTGTGGTATGCTCACGGAATTTACTTTAACGATGAAGAACTTAAGTTTTTAGCTGAAAGCGGTACGGGTGTAGCACACTGTCCGATTTCAAATATGAAGCTCAGCTCGGGTGCGGCAAAAATACCACAGATGTTAAAGTACGGTGTTAAGGTAGGACTTGCTGTTGACGGAAGTGCGTCTAACGATGGTTCTAATATGCTCGAAGAAATGCGAGTAGCTTTCCTTCTGTCACGTTTTGCATATTCGTCTGATGCTCTTTCTGGCTACGATGTGCTGAAAATGGCAACTAGTGGTTCTGCACAGGTGCTTGGACGAGATGATATCGGTTCTATAAAAGAGGGTAAATGCGCCGATATGTTCCTTATCGATAAACGCAGAGTTGAGCTTTGCGGTGCTGATTTTGACCCTATGTCGATGCTGTCTACTGTAGGTTTCAAAGGCACTGTAGATTACACTATAGTAAACGGTGAAGTCGTTGTGAAAGACGGCAAATGTGTAGCTATAGACGAAGAGAAACTGTTTGAGAAAGGCGACAAAAAGGTCAGAGAGTATCTGTCAACTTTGCTGTAAAAACACTTTTAAGTGCACGTTTTTTAGATAGAAATCACGATTGACAGTAAACATAATTTGATATATAATACGCGAAGTTGAGAATTCAACATCTAGGAGTTGGGATTATGGTAGAGAGATTTGAAAAGTTCTCTTTTTCGATTTTTGAACTGACACGTCTGTGGCACAAATTAGCGTCAGACGAAATGGCGAAGTATGGTCTTAAAGGACCACACGCGACTTATCTTACTACACTTTATCGTTATGAAGATGGTATCACAGCACCACAGCTGTGTGAATTGTGTGGCAAGGATAAAGCCGACGTGTCGAGAATGATGTCGATTATGGAGAAAAAAGGATTAGTCGTAAAAGAAGCTGTCGGTAATAATATGTACAGAGGTTTACTCAAACTTACCGACGAAGGTAAAATAGCCGCACAGCACGTGCGTGAGCGCGTTGCTCTTGCCGTAGATTTAGCAGGCAAAGGTGTAAGCGACAAAGACAGAGAAATCTTCTACTCCTCTCTTGAGATAATTTCAGCTAACTTACGAAAACTAAGTGAAGAAGGTTTGCCGGAAAGTGCAGACTAATAAAAGGAGAATCTCATGAGCGTTAAAATTATTATTGATAGTACGACTGACCTTATAGAATCTGTGAAAGAGAAAGTGGAGATTGTTCCACTTACTATCCGTTTTGATGACGAAGAGTTCATCGACGGCGTTACTATCGACCACAAAATGTTCTACGAAAAGCTTATTGAAAGTGACACTATTCCTACTACAAGTCAGGCGACTCCGTCAGCTTTCATCCCTGTTTTTGATAAGGTTAAAGAAAACGGTGACAGTGCCGTCGTAATCAATCTGTCAAGCAAGCTTTCAGGAACATACCAGAGCGCGTGTTTAGCAGCTGCTGATTACGATAATATTTATGTAGTTGACAGTTCATCCGTTGCTATCGGCGCAGGTATTTTGGTGGAATACGCTTTAAGCCTTGTTGAAGAGGGCTTAAGCGCTGAAGAGATCGCTAAAAAAATTGAAGAAAAGAAAAACGACGTAATTATTGTTGCGATGCTCGATACTCTCGAGTATCTGAAAAAAGGCGGTAGAATTTCTGCGGCTGTTGCTTTTGCGGGTGGTGTTCTTAACATTAAACCTGTAGTGTCCCTCGAAAATGGCGAGATTAAGATGCTCGGTAAAGCTCGAGGCTCAAAACAGGGCAACAACCTGCTCGTACAGGAAATCGAAAAAGCAGGTGGCGTAGATTTTAATATGCCTTTGCTTCTCGGTTACACAGGACTTTCTGATATACTTCTCAAAAAGTACGTCGAAGATAGCTCTGCTCTGTGGGCTCACGCAAAAAGTGAGCTTAACTCCAGCGTTATCGGTAGCACAATCGGTACCCATGTCGGACCTGGTGCAGTAGCCGTAGCGTTCTTTAAGAAAAACTAAATGAAAAAACTAAAACCCCCGACTTTTTGATGTTTGCCATTAAGTCGGGGGTTATTTTATGCTTTTTACTGTACTGAATACAGCATATCACCGTATGATGGATAAGGCCAGTGTTCGGTTGACATATCAGTTTCCATATTGTCACCGACAACTCTGAGTTTACCCATAACAGTGAGGACATAATCTCTGTAATATTCAGCGAGAGTGAGCGGGTTATCTTTGTAGTTTTTAGCAAGAGCAAGTTTTTCTTCGAGCTCGCTTGTTAAAACAGCGAACTTGTTTAAAAGTTCAGACATTCTTGTAAGGAGTTTTTCTTCTGCGTCTGTTGGGATAGCAGATGATACTGCTTTTTTGCTGACAATTGTCTGTGCTAACTCGCCTGTGAATTTAGACACAGCAGGGAAGATGTCTTTCTTCGCCATATTTATCATAGTCTGAGCTTCGATAGCGATAACCTTACTGTAGTTTTCGAGAAGGATTTCGTAACGAGCACGAACTTCCTTTTCACCGTAGATGCGGTTTCTCTCGAAAAGCTCGATGTTGTGTTTGTCAACAAAGTGCTTGAGTGCTTCAGGAGTGTTTCTAAGGTTTAAGAGACCTCTGCGTTTTGCTTCCTGTACCCACTCGTCTGTGTATCCGTCACCGTTGAAGATAATGCGTTTGTGGTTCTTGAAAGTGCGTCTGATAAGACGTCTGCACGCTGATTTGAAATCCTCAGCGTTTTCGAGTTCATCGGCAAACTGTGAAAGTGCATCAGCAACGATAGTGTTGAGCATAATATTCGGACACGAAATGCTGATAGATGAGCCTAAGCTACGGAATTCGAATTTATTACCTGTGAACGCAAAAGGAGAAGTACGGTTGCGGTCTGATGTGTCTTTCTTGAAGTCAGGCATAGACTCGACACCAGTCTTCATAAGAACACCGCCGTGTGTTTCGTAGTCCTCGTGGTTGATGATAGCGTCAACGATAGCTTCTAAATCGTCGCCGAGATACATCGAGATAATCGCAGGTGGAGCTTCGCTTGAACCTAAACGATGGTCGTTGCCTGCAGTAGCGACAGAAATTCTAAGTAAATCCTGATGCTCGTCGACAGCCTTGATAACAGCGGCGAGGAAAAGTAAAAACTGTGTGTTTTCTTCAGGTTTTTTACCAGGTTTCAAGAGGTTTTCGCCTGTGTTTGTAGAGAGCGACCAGTTGTTGTGCTTACCTGAGCCGTTAACGTCAGCAAACGGCTTTTCGTGTAAAAGACAAGACATACCGTGCTTGCGGGCTATGGTTTTCATAGTCTCCATAGTGAGCTGGTTCTGGTCGGTTGCGATGTTTGTTGTAGTAAAAATAGGAGCTAACTCGTGCTGTGACGGAGCAACCTCGTTGTGCTTTGTTTTTGAGTAAATGCCGAGTTTCCACAGCTGTTCGTCGAGCTCTTTCATAAAGTCAGAAACTCTGCTTTTAATAGCACCGAAGTAGTGATCTTCGAGCTCCTGACCTTTTGTAGCGCGTGCGCCAAAGAGAGTACGTCCTGTGTACTTTAAGTCCTTGCGTTTTTCGTACATCTTGCGGTCAATAAGGAAGTACTCCTGCTCTGCACCGACGTTAGCTGTAACACGAGTGACGTCGTCTTTGCCGAAGAGTTTTAAGATACGAACTGCTTCTTCGCTTACTCTGTCCATAGAACGTAAAAGCGGAGTTTTCTTGTCGAGAACTTCGCCTGTGTAAGACATAAACGCTGTCGGAATGTACAGCGAGCTGTCCTTTATGAAAGCGTAGGAAGTAGGGTCCCATGCAGTATAGCCACGTGCTTCGAAAGTAGCTCTGATGCCGCCGTTAGGGAATGACGAAGCGTCACTTTCGCCCTTTGTGAGCTCCTTGCCTGAAAATTCCATAATGACTTTGCCGTTATCACAAGGTGTTAAGAAGCTGTCGTGCTTTTCTGCTGTGATACCCGTCATAGGTTGGAACCAGTGAGTGTAGTGAGTACAACCCTTCTCGATAGCCCATTCTTTCATCGCTTCAGCAACGCAGTTAGCGACTGTGATGTCGAGAGATTCACCGTTTTTTATTGTAGCTTTGAGTGCTTCGTAAATGTCTTTCGGCAGGCGTTCTTTCATAACCTGTTCGTTAAAAACGTCGATGCCGAAAATAGAAGGTACATCTATCATAAATACGCTCCTTAAAAAACTGAAAAATACAGCAAAAGTATAGTCTTTGTGTAAGATTTTGTCAAGCGAATATTAAGTGCTTTTTTACCTCTATATATGTAAAATAGGTTGTAAAATCGCTCGCGGTTTGGTATAATCCATATATAATCTTATGCTAGTAAGGTGAGACTAATGTTGAAATTTACAAAAATGCACGGAATCGGTAACGATTATATTTACATCAACGCTATTGCACAGAAAATCGACGACCCTAATACTTTAGCGATTAAACTGTCTGACCGACATTTTTCTATTGGCGGTGACGGTGTGATTCTTATCTGTGAGAGTGACGTCGCTGATGCTAAGATGCGTATGTTTAACGCTGACGGATCTGAAGGTATGATGTGTGGTAACGGTGTCAGATGTGTTGGTAAGTACGTTTACGATAATCTTCTTGAGGATAAAAGCAGAGATACTATAACTATCGAGACTTTAAGCGGTATAAAAACGCTAAAAATAACCGCAGTAGACGGCAAAGCAGAGCTGCTCGAAGTCGATATGGGCAAAGCTGAACTTAAAGCTGAGAAAATCCCTGTTGTTTTTGAAAACTGTGACGAGGTAATCGCACAGACACTTAATGTGAATGGTGTGGACCATATTGTAACTTGCGTTTCTATGGGTAACCCTCACTGCGTTACTTTTGTTTCTGATGTTGACTCACTTGATTTAGAGAAAATCGGACCGCATTTTGAAAACCACGAGGCATTCCCACAGCGTATTAACACAGAATTTGTAAAAGTTATTGACGAAAACACATTACAGATGAGAGTGTGGGAGAGGGGCTCGGGTGAAACCTGGGCGTGTGGCACAGGTGCGTGTGCGACGGTTGTAGCAGCGGTTGAGAACGGCTACTGTAAAAAGGGCGAAGATGTAACAGTTCACCTTCGTGGCGGTGACCTTATCATTAACTACACCGACGAGCGTGTGCTGATGACAGGCCCTGCAACTAAGGTTTTCGACGGAGAAATTGAAGTGTAAAAAAGAGGTGGCTAGTCCACCTCTTTATTTTTTTCTTGATAATTTCATCATTTTGCTGTATAGTATATCTTGAAATTTTTTAAAGGACTGATGAAAATGAAAATCAATCACAATTATGACAATCTCGTGCCTAACTATCTCTTCGCTGAGATTGCTAAGCGCACTAATAAATTTATCGCTGAAAACCCTGACAAAAAGGTTATCAAGCTCGGTATCGGCGATGTAACACTGCCTTTAGCTCCTGTTGTAATCGATGCCTTCAAAAAGGGTATTGATGAACTCGGTGACAAAGCAACATTCAAAGGCTACCCTGACTATGAGGGTTATGAGTTCGTTCGTCAGGCTGTTGCTGATTACTATGCTTCATTCGGTGTTACAGTTGGTGCAGACGAAATCCTCATAAACGATGGTGCAAAGTCAGACACAGGTAACTTCGGCGACATCTTCTCAGATGATAACATCGTACTTGTTACTGACCCTGTATATCCAGTTTATGTTGACTCAAACATTATGGCAGGCAGAAAGATTGTACTCGCTCCTGCTAATAAAGAAAACGGTTTCTGTGCTATGCCTGACGAGAACGTAAAGGCTGATATTATCTACCTTTGCTCTCCTAACAATCCTACAGGTTCAGCTTATACAGCAGACCAGCTTAAAATCTGGATTGACTACGCGCTGAAAAACGACGCTATCATTCTTTACGACTGCGCTTATGAAGCGTTTATTACTGATGATTGCCCACGTTCTATTTTCGCTATCGAGGGTAGTAGACAGTGTGCTATCGAGTTCTGCTCACTTTCTAAAACTGCAGGCTTTACAGGTACACGTTGCGGTTACACAGTAATCCCTAAAGAGCTCGAGCGTGACGGTCACAATATCTACAAGCTCTGGTACAGAAGAGAAGCTACTAAGTTCAACGGCGTTTCTTACCCAGTACAGTGTGCTGCTGCTGCAGTGTTCTCAGAGGAGGGTCAGAAGCAGATTAAAGAGAACTTAAGCTACTATAAAGAAAACGCAAAGATTATTTCTTCAGCTTTAGATGAACTTGGTATTTACTACACAGGTGGTAAGAACTCACCATACATCTGGCTTGAGTGTCCAAACGGTATGGGTTCTTGGGAATTTTTTGACTACTTACTCGAAAACGCTAACGTTGTCGGTACTCCTGGTGAAGGTTTTGGCGAGTGCGGTAAGGGTTACTTCCGTCTTACATCCTTCGGCGACAGAGACAACACAATCGAAGCAGTAGAGCGTATCAAAAAGCTTCTTTCAAAATAATTAAAAGTAAATAACTTTGTATACAGCAATCCCCACCAAATACGGTGGGGATTTTTTGTATAAAGAAAGCACCGAGGAATACTCGGTGCTTTTTGTTATAGTTATTAAAATCAGAATGAGATTTTTTCAGCGATGTATGCTTTAAGCTCGTCGATTTTGATTCTTACCTGCTCCATAGTGTCACGGTCACGTACTGTTACACAGCCGTCTTCAAGTGACTCGAAGTCGTATGTGATACAAAGTGGTGTACCGATTTCGTCCTGTCTGCGGTAACGCTTACCGATAGAGCCTGCGTCATCGTACTCAACCATAAAGTCTTTTGAAAGGTCTTCAAAGAGAGCTTCAGCCTGTTCTCCTAATTTCTTAGAAAGTGGGAGAATTGCACACTTGAATGGTGCGAGGAATGGGTGAAGTCTTAAAACTGTACGAACGTCGTTCTTTTCTGCATCTACAACTTCTTCGTCGTAAGCTTCTGTGAGTACAGAAAGGAAGAGTCTCTCTACGCCTAAAGATGGCTCGATAACGTATGGAATGTAACGTGAGTTGTCTGTCGGATCAAAGTAATCTAAGCTCTTACCACTGGTGTTCTGGTGCTGAGTTAAGTCGTAGTCAGTTCTGTCAGCGATACCCCACAGCTCGCCCCAACCGAATGGGAAGAGGTACTCAAAGTCAGTAGTAGCTTTTGAGTAGAAGCAAAGCTCCTCTGGATCGTGGTCTCTGAGTCTTAAGTTTTCTTCTTTCATACCGAGAGAATAGAGCCAGTCACGGCAGTAAGCTCTCCAGTAGTCAAACCACTCTAAATCAGTACCAGGCTTGCAGAAGAACTCAAGCTCCATCTGTTCGAACTCTCTAACTCGGAAGATGAAGTTACCAGGTGTGATTTCGTTTCT
>JAFOED010000134.1 GCA_017380355.1 Ruminococcus sp.
AAAAGCAAGCACTATTGAAAAAACAATGTTAAACACTGCCATAATAGCCGGTCGCAGTCTTCCCTGCACAAACAAGCCGTTTGAATTTCGGAACGCTGAGTTTGGATACTGCATTATGCACAGATAAAGGTTAAACACAATGACAATAATGGTCGGCATCATAAACAGATAACTAGAACTCCCAAGCCATATATCCTCGATAAACGGATTCATCACTGTTATCAAAGTAGCGCACACAAAGTTGCCAACAATAAACATCAAAAAGCTGATTCTGTCGTGAAGAGCTTTCATCTTTTCTTTACCGGCAGATACAGCGAGATTTCCGATACTAGGTACAGTAGAAGCACAAGCCTGACTTATCATTGTATTTAACGTGTTAATAATCAGTCGGTAGTTTGAAAGGATTCCGACGAATGTAGTCGGAAAAAACGCCGCTGTAACAATCGTGTCTGTAGCATGAACTATAACATCGCTTACATTATATATAGCGGTCGCGCCGATATCAGAAGAAATCTGCTTTTTCTCTTCTTTTGTCAGCGGTCCCACTACCTTTTTCTTAAGTATCGGGAACTTTCGCTGAGCAACATACGAAATCACAACATTCTTTAGAATTGTACTTGTAATGCTGAAAAGCAGATAAAGCAGGTACTCTTTAAACACAATGAGGATGATACTCTCGCAGATAACCTGAATGATATTTGCAGCAATATTGATGTATGATACAATTCTTTTTTCCTGATTCGCTTCAAGCAGAGTAGCTTTGTAAATAAACAGATACGACGAAGCTGACTGAATAACAAAGAGCATAAAGATAAGCCAGATAGGCTCTGTTACATCATCAACTTCTTTGACCAGGTATTTCAGAAACGGGATTAAACACACACCCGCAATAAAAATAATCAACGCTATGATTCTGTACACACGCTTATAAAACTTCATAATACGAGCAACTGTGTCTTCATCATTCAAAGCGAGAGGCTTATATAGCGCAAATGAAATTGCTCTGTGAATACCGAGTTCAGCAAGCGAGAAAACAAACAGAATATCGTTAAAAAGTCCTGCTACACCGTTGTACTGAATACCAAGTGTATAAATAAATACAGTACGAAGCAAAAACTTAGAAGCAGCAATAAACAGACGTACCGCTACTTCACTCGTTGCGTTTTTTATTGAATTTTTAGAGCGTGACTGAGTATTCATTGATTATACCTCTAAAAATAAACTTTTGTTGTAAATAAAAAGATTTTATGATATATTAAATCCATAGATTTTAAAAAAGGAGGAGCAACTATGATTTGGTTATGGATAACGTTAGCTGTTGTATTATCAGCAATACCGCTTATTAAAAAGAAAATCGATATTGCTAATTACATTTGGTTGCTCATTCCGATTGAATCCTACGGAATATCTCTTGCAGGTACGGCGATACGACCTTATATGATATTCGCGTGTGCTCTTCCGATTATTTTGTATGCTAAAAACAAAGGCAAAGACTTTGATTTAAGTTTGAAGAAAAGTCACCTGCTCGCTGGTGTTATTTGTATACTGATACTCACACACAGCGTCTTCTTAAGCGAGGGTTATGAAGCAATAAAGGGAGCTTTATTCTTGGTTGGTGTATACGTGTGCGCTCAGCTTGCAACCTCGTGTACAAATGTTAACAGCTGTAATACGCTGTGTGACGTATTCATCGCATGCAGTTTTGGTTACGCAATTGTGTACATAATCGCGTACATCTGTGTTAAAAACGGAATTATCATCGATGGATTTCTCGCCGCTGACAGAACAGACGATGGTATCATAAAGATTATGGGCAATATGTTTAACGGTCAGTATATCCGTTCAATCAGATTACGTGGCTTTTCATATGACCCTAACGTAATGTTCATACAATTCTTCTTCAGTATGCCAGCATGTATATCGAAGTTTTTTAAGAAATTTAACCTATATCACGTAATTACTCTGATATTAAGTATCGTTTGTATAATCCTCTCGAGTTCGAGAATGGGACTTATCTGCTGTGCTTTAACATTAGTGATTACAATTTGTGTATTCTTATTACAACTTGACAGCGTAAAGAAAAAAGTCATAAGCCTCACAACAGTACTGACATCTTCAGCAGTTGTGGCTGCTGTATTTATAACACCATGGGGACAGTCGGTTCTTTCCGGTGTTTTGTCTAACTATACAAATCGTTCTTCTCTTTCGGACGAATATGGACGATTCACTATCTGGGCAGAAAGTCTGAGAATTTACTGGGAGAAAAGTCCTCTCTTCGGTGTTGGGTTAACCCAGATGAGTAAATACACTTCAGTAGGATTTATGATACACAACACATGGCTACAGCTTTTATGTGAATGTGGTATTTTAGTCGGTGGTCTTGCTATAGTTTACTTCTTCTCTGTTTTAGTTTACGGATGGATAAAACTCAGAACAAAGCCGAAAAACAACTCGATTTCAGACGCTTATCTGTGTATACTTATCGGCTATACAGTAACGCTGATTTCTCTCATATCAGTCGACAACTACGCGTGCAGTTACCTGTGGTTTGGAGCTTTAATGCTGACACAGCTGGCTCCATACACAAGCACCGTAAACAAAACTAAACTCTCAGATGAAACACTTTCAAAATAGAATTTCTGAAATTATCATACGAGCACTCTGACTCTAAGAAGCCAGGGTGCTTTTCTCTTATGCTTTTAATATCAAGAGCTGCGGTTTTCACTAATGTGTCAGCGACAACACTTAGGTTTGAGTCGCCACAGTAAACCATACCGCAGTTAGTGTTTTTTATTATTTCAACACATCCGCTGTTATCTACGCACAGCACCGGCACGTTCTGCAAAATAGCCTGTGTAGCAACAATAGAGAATCCCTCCACAGACGGAACGAAAACCACGTCAAAAGTAGAAATAATCTCATCAACATCGTTTCTGTATCCTGTGAACACCACGTTATCTGTAAGGTCAGCAGAGTTTATTTTTTCATCAAGCATAGCTTTGAAGTCGTCGTCACCCTCGCGCACACTGCCAATAATCGCTAGCGACGCATCTACACCCGAGCTCTTAAGATTTTCCAAAACAGAAAGTGACACATCCTGACCTTTAGTTGGAGTGATAAACCCTACATGAGCAATTTTCAGCTCCTTATTAAGTGCAGGATACTCATCACAGAGATTCTTGCGTTTGATATTCTCTGGAATTTGCTTCACAGGGTTATATATAGTTACTTTTTTACTCTCTGCTTTCTTATTTTTAATCTGTGAAGCTACACAATCCGATACAGATATAATTCTTTTAACGCATTTTGATGCACTAAAAATATTCAACAATTTAAGAGTAGGTCCTGACTGGAACATATGGTGCAGATGCCATATAACCTCTGTTTTTCTATTAGCACACATCGCACTCCAAACAAGCGCCGCCGGACCCGGAGCGTAGAGAAAATCAGGCTTAATACGTTTCACCGCTTTGCGTCCTTTAATGCTCGCAATAACAGTAAGGTACGCAAATTTAAAAAGACCTTTTATACCTTTTTCGCCTTTAGGCATACTTTGGTCGCCCATGAGAGTATATGGAATCCCCATGTTATTCAGTTCCTGTGACAGTCTTCCCTCTTCAGGAATGAGAAAATGAAGTTCGTGTTCAGTTTTTAAAATATCTGCTACCTTAAGCGTCATTTCCTGACCGCCGCCGATATTTGAAAGTGTTTCCCATATAAGAATTTTGCTCATATATTTCCTCAAAAGAATTCTAATAAAGAATTATTCAAACACAGAAAGAATGATATCCCTGATATCAGTCATCTCGTACTGAGATTTATTAAGCTTTATGCCTTTAGCACAGATAACCGCAGTTTCGTATCTGTGAGCACCAGGAGAAAGTCGGTGCATAAACCCCTTCTTCTCGAAAAGCTCATCACCTAAATTCCAGTCCGCACCGTATCTCTCGTCCATCTGGAAAATAATTTCAGGATAACGGTCGAGGTGCTCTCCGTGGTAGTGCGTATTCGTACGCTTAATCCACGAAAAAGCAGGTGTGTTTTCGTCTATCATAACTGTGCTGAGTTTTTCTATAATCTCATCGCACAATGCGTCTTTTTTATCATCTTCAGATATAACACGGATACCGCCATAGCTGTAGTTTTTCAGTGCAGAAAGGTCACTTAAATAAGCGACAGTCTTATCCCAGTCAAAGTCGTTAGAAGAAGCAAAAATGCCTTTCCACACAGGAAATTTCTTCGCGATTTTAACCGCCCACTTCGGCAGACCAAAACGAGCTACAAAGTTAAGCGCAGTTTTCTTTATAAATCCTTTTAAAGACTTCTTCTTTTTCTTACCGTTTTCCGAAGTCTTAGGCGCCAGATAACCGAATCGACGGAGCATTTCGTTAACACGGGCAACGTACACAGGACGAGCACCGTGACCGTGGTCGCTGATAACCAGAAGCGGAGTATCAGGACACAGCTGTATAATCTCTCCTAAATGTCTGTCCATCTTCATATACAGCTCTTTTATAGCGTACATATGCTCGTTTTCTCCGGGATACTCAGGATGATTCTCATCACAGTGACGCCAGAAATCGTGACACAAACCGTCAGTAGTAGAAAAATAAGAAAACAGAAAATCGCAGTTTTCGTTTTCAATCGCACACTTTGTAAGACGGAATTCTTCGTCGGATTTTTTGAAGAAGTCTTCCTTTAAAAACTGAAGCTGTGATTCCGAAGTGAATTTCGCTTCAGTACCAAGGATAGAAAAATCAGGATTGTAAACCGTACTTTTTGACTCAGGTAAAACATTCATCTTACCTTTGTACGGACGGGTAATCATCGTGCCGTTTATCTCCCAGCCGTCTTTTATGTTCATAGGGAGTAAAACGGTAGTACTATAACCCCTGCGGTTTAATTCATCCCAGAAAGTCTTGCCCTCAAAAACAGAGTCGTCAAACTCAAAAGGTTTATATGAGTTATCCTTATCTTTTACATTCACAAAGTTAATGATGCCGTGCTGTGACGGGTCAAGACCTGTGTAAATAGTCGACCACGCAGGAGTAGTATCAGCAGGAAAAACC
The DNA here is from genome assembly GCA_017380355.1 of Ruminococcus sp. Lineage (GTDB taxonomy): Bacteria > Bacillota > Clostridia > Oscillospirales > Acutalibacteraceae > Ruminococcoides. The sequence continues at coordinate 5,070 of JAFOED010000134.1, forward strand.
GAGCGCAGACGTGGGTAGTTATTCTCTTTTAGCATTGAAGAAAGATTTGGTAAATCAGCCTCATATTTCTTAACAAGGTCGAAATCCAATCCGTCAATACCGATTACAATAAGTTTGTTAATCATACTATACCTTTCAATCAGATGCTGTTGATAGCATCCACTACTTCTCTAAGCATCGTTTCTTTATCGTTAGCACCGCTGATTATAGTAGCGTTGTAAAGATGAGCTACTTCGTCGTAGAGTGGTTCACGGAGAGTAAGATAAAGCGGGTCTGGAATATCATCTTTACGTGACAAGCAGGTGTCAACGTCAGTTTTAATGTAAATAATAAGGTCAGGCTTAGGCGCGTGCTTCCATTTTTTCTCGATGGTTTCACGTAGGAAGTCCGTGTCTTTTCCTAAATTTGCAGCATATGTAACTGCATTGTCGTAGATATATCTGTCGACAAGGAGTGTGTAACCGAAAAGTCGGTTCATAGTAATTGAGAAGAAAATCTGGCATTTAAATTCACACGTAGTCATAAGAGAAAAAATACGATAAACTCCTTTTTTCTCGCTTTGCTTACGCATATTCTCAAGATAAGTTTTATAGTCGGCTGTATATGGGTCTGAGTCTTTTTTCAGCACGAGCTTTTTGCCGAGCTTTATGAAAAACGACATAAATTTTATGACGTAAGCTGCTCTTACCTTTTTTACTTTTATACCGCTGGCCTTTAAGGTATCGTAGGCATAATCAACGGACGTTGACTTTCCCGAGCCATCAAGACCGATAAAGCAGATAGTTTTATTCTTCATATTTCACTCCAGATTTAACGTACTAAGCACATTTTCTGCTACCTCTCCCCAGCTCTTAGGATCTTTGAGGTAGGATTTATCGCGTTTATTTTCCTTTGCTTTATCAATAGCCACACTTAATTCTTGCAAGCTGTCGATTTTCACAAAAGCACTATTATCATCAGTTTTTATAAGCTCCATCTTCTCAAACGAGTTGTAACACACAACGCTCAAACCACATGACAGAGCTTCCATACACGACAGCGGAATCTTTTCGGGATCCTGACCCTCAAGGTAGAGAAGCTGTGCAACAACAATACTTGCGGTTGCATCATTCACCTCATCGGAGAGAACGATAATTCTGTCGTTAAGGAGGC
>JAFOED010000135.1 GCA_017380355.1 Ruminococcus sp.
ACTCTGCGGTATCATCAAGAGAAATCGGGGTCTTCTCAATAAGAAGAATATCGCCTGTATCAAGGCCCTCATTCATCTGCATAGTTGTGATACCTGTTTCTTTGTCACCGTTGATAACAGACCACTGAATCGGAGCGGCACCTCTGTATTTAGGTAAAATAGAGCCGTGGATATTAATACAACCGTATTTAGGATAGTCTATTACATCTTTAGGTAGAATTTTTCCGTAAGCGGCAACTACGATAACATCAGGATTATATTCTTTTATTATCTCTAATGCTTTACCATCTTTAAAAGTGGTAGGCTGATAAACAGGGATATTGTGTTCAAGTGCACACACCTTAACATCAGGTGGCGTCATTACCATTTTCCTGCCACGTGGTTTATCAGGTTGTGTAAAAACAGCACAGACATCGTGACCTGCGTCAATAATGCCGTTAAGACAAGCGACAGCAAAGTCAGGAGTACCCATATATATGATTTTCATTACTTCACCTTATTCCTCGTCATCGTGCGCAAGCTCATCAGGAGAAAGCATACGGATAACTTTAGATTTAAAGAGAACACCATCGAGGTGGTCAAACTCGTGGCACATAGCCTGAGCAAATAAATCTTCACCCTCAACCTCGAATTCGTTACCATCTCTGTCAAACGCAACAGCAGTAACTTTCACAGGACGCTCAACAATACCGAATTCACCAGGAGATGAAAGGCAACCTTCAACAACCTGATGCTTACCCTCAGCTTTAATGATTCTAGGGTTAATAAACTCGATAAGTCCATCGCCCACATCAATGATACATACTCGTCTCATAATACCGACCTGTGGTCCAGCTAAACCAACACCACCAGATTCGTAGAGAGTCTCGCCCATATCATCGAGGAGTCCGTGGAGTTTTTCGTCAAATTTTTCAACAGGACGACATTTCTTAAGTAAAATATCGTCTCCTTCTTTTACTATGTTTCTAAGTGCCATAATAACACTCCTTTATTTTAAAGTTCAACTGGATGCATATCAGCATAGACAGTAACGTCTGAGTAATCCTTAAGTTTCGAAAACTCTGTCAGGATTTCTGACAGCATCTTTCTGAATTTTGAATCGTTTCTGCATTTTAATATAATTTTGTATCTGTACTTGTTGTTAATCTTTGGGACAGACGCAGGCGAAGGACCTAAAATACGAATAGGAAGTTCGCTGTATTCGCTGTTTAGTTTATCAACAAGTATTGACACAAACTGTGAAGAAGCGGATGCTACTTTCACGTTATTTTCACTCACAAAACCGATAAGGCACAACTGCGCAAACGGCGGATAAAGCATAGCTTTACGGATTTTAATCTCATCTTCATAAAAAGCGTCATAATCCTGTGAAGCACCGAGTGAGATAATCGGAATTTCAGGAGTAAACGTCTGAATAACAGCTCTGCCCTTTTCCTCACCTCTGCCGCTACGTCCGACGACCTGAGTTATCATCGAGAAAGCGTTCTCAAAACTTCGGTAGTCGTCAGAATAAAGCATCTGGTCAGTACTTAAGACTCCGACTAAAGTGACATTAGGAAAATCAAGTCCTTTTGCAACCATTTGTGTACCGACTAAGATATCGTAGTCGCCATTTGCAAACTGTGAAAGCTTCTTCTCGTGTGAAGATTTGCTCATAGTTGTGTCGGTATCCATTCTGAGAATTCGTGCTTGTGGGAAAATCTCAGCAAGTTCCGCTTCAGCGCGCTGTGTGCCAAAGCCCGAAAATCTTAACGAGTGTCCGTTACATGTCGGGCATACCCCGTCGTACTTAACAGAATGTCCGCAGTAGTGACACATCAGTCGGTTGTTAGCGCTATGGTAAGTCATCGAAATCGAACAATTCGGACACACGACAGTTTCTCTGCAATTAGAACACGACACAAATGTATTATGTCCACGTCTGTTCAGAAGTAAAATAGTCTGCTTTTTATTATCGAGATTATACTCTATATTCTCAAGCAATAAACTCGAAAACTGTGATGTGTTACCTACGCTCAGCTCTTCGTTCATATCAGCAACGAGTACATCAGGTAAAGTAGCGTTACCGTAACGTTTTTTAAGCGTCACGATATTGTACTTTCCTGACTTGGCGTTATAGTAAGTCTCAACACTAGGGGTTGCTGACGCTAAAACGAGAAGTGACTTGTTGTATGTTGTTCTGAATTTTGCAAGTTCACGTGCATGAAAACGTGGTTTACCTTCAGATTTATATGTGTGCTCTTGTTCCTCGTCCATAATAATAAGACCGAGGTTTTCAAAAGGAGCAAAAACAGCAGAACGAGTGCCGATAGCTATTTTAGCCATACCATTTTTCACTCGCTTATATTCGTCAAGACGCTCACCAAGAGACAGACCGCTGTGAAAAACAGCGACCTTGTCACCGAAGTTAGATTTAAAAATAGAGATGAGCTGACTTGTAAGTGCGATTTCAGGCACCATAACGATAACGCCTTTGTCGTCTTCCACTACCTGCTCGATAAGCTTCATAAACACAGAAGTCTTACCTGAACCGGTAATGCCATATAATAAGGATACAACACCTTTGTCACACTTATAGTCGTCTAAAAGCTTAGAAAAAGCCACATTCTGTTCGTCGGTCAAGGTGATGTCACGCTTGTTCGAAGTGCTCGACTTCGGAATACGGAAAACTTCATCGTCATAATAAGACGCAAGTCCCTTTTTCACGAGTGAATCAACGACAGAAACAGTGACGCCTGTATAGTAGCATATTTCCTTAACGCTGACGCTACCGACAGTCTGCAAAAGTTCGAAAACCACGTTCTGTTTATCGGTGAGCTTGACGCTAATATTCGCTTCGTCGTTAATGCGAACCATTTTTACACTCTTGTCTCCGGTGCGGCGGTATGTCGAGTCGTTTTTCTGCAAAAGACCCTCATTACACATAAGGTCAAGAAGTGTAGAATCCTTAAAACCGAATGTTTCGAGTAAAAGCTCCTTTTTAACAGGCTTTACTTTTTTCAGCATAAAGTTTACAATTCTACGTTTTTCCTCATCCAAATCGAAAAGTTCAGACTCGAGAGGTTTCTTCACAGAATACTCGGTAGTAATCTTATAGTTAATGCCCGCAGGAAGCATAGCACGCACAGCATCGTAGTACGTACAGAAACAATGATTCTTCATAAAACGGACAAGTTCGAGCATTTCTAAACTCAAAACAGGGCTTGTGTCTAAAACTGAAGAAATCTCCTTAAGCTTAGAAACATCTTCGGTATCAATAGGCTTAATCTCCATAATGATACCCTGGCGCTTTTTATTACCGCGACCAAAAGGTATAAGCACTCGTGAACCGACCTGTGCTTTTTCTATAAGCTCATCGCAAATTATATAATCAAATATCTTATCAAAGTGGTAGACTGTATTATCAACAGCTACGCGTGCGATAAGCTCTTTCATCATTCGTCTGTTTCAGGCTCTAAGATGTTAAATTTGTGGTTTTTGAAGTCTTCGATAGCAAGTAAAACCGGCTTCTCGTCTGTAATGATATTCTCATCTTTAAAATTCTGAGCGATATCTCTAGCTCTTTTTGCTACGCCGATAACAAGTGCGTAACGGCTCTCCTTGCCTGATAACATATTATCAAGTGATGCTCTTTTCATAATTTATTCCTCCAAAATATTGTTTTATTATTTTCTTTCGTTTTTTATATCAGCGATGATAGAGAGGATCTCGTCTTTTGTTCTCTTAACATCGTCATTAACAACCTGATAATCAAACTGTGGTGCGTATGACATCTCTTCGATAGCGCGGTTTAGTCTCTGTCGTACAACCTCAGGGGATTCGGTACCGCGTGAGCTGAGTCTACGCTCGAGTTCCTCTAAGCTCGGTGGTAAAACAAAGATAGTAACACAGTCAGGAAACAACTTTTTAATCTGTAAATAACCCTCGACCTCAATCTCGAGCATAACGTCCAAACCTGAAGCTAACATATCTCGTACGGACTTTTCAGGTGTGCCGTAGTAGTTGTCACAATACAAAGCGTGCTCGAGTAATTCGTTATTTTTAATCATCTCTTCAAAACGCTCGAATGTGACGAAGTGGTACTCTACACCGTTCGTCTCACCCGGACGTGGAGCGCGGGTTGTAGCAGAAACAGAAAGGCGTAAGTTATCATTAGATGCGAGTAACTCTTTCATAACTGTGCCTTTTCCGACACCTGATGCTCCGGTATAAACAATAAGTAAACCTTTATCCATTTTTTAACTCCTCTTCAAGACGGGATGAAATAGTTTCAGGAGTGATAGCAGACAGAATAATGTGATCGCTGTCTGTAATAATAACAGCCTTACATTTTCTGCCGTAAGTAGCGTCGATAAGCGAGCTGTCAGACTTAGCGGTCTGAATAATACGCTTAATAGGAGCTGAATCAGGAGACACAACAGACACTACCTTTTCAGCTGAAACAACATTTCCAAAACCGATGTTAATAAATTTCACTGCTGTTCTCCTTATTACTCGATGTTCTGAATCTGCTCGCGGATTTTCTCGATTTCAGATTTGATATCCACAACCTTGTGTGCGAGAATAGAGTCAGTAACTTTCGAGCCGATTGTGTTAGCTTCTCTGTTCATTTCCTGAACGATAAAGTCAAGTTTACGACCGATAGGAACACCAGACTCGAAGAAAGTCTTCATCTGCTCAAAATGGCTACGAAGACGGACTGTTTCTTCATCAACAGCGACCTTATCAGCAAAGATAGCAGCTTCAGTAAGAATGCGCTGTTCGTCGATGTCGGTGTTGGAAAGCATATCGGTGATACGCTTTGTGAGCTTTAAGCGATATTCTTCGACAGTAATCGGAGAACGCTCTTCGATTTGTGACACGATAGCCATAATAGTGTCAACACGCTTGAGCACGTCTTCCTTAAGCTTTTCGCCTTCAGCAGCACGCATTGAAAGAAAACCTTCAAGCGCTACATCTAAAGCTACTTTCACGTCATTGAACACCTGTTCTTCGTCCTGCTCTTCCTTATGAATCTGGAAGATATCGGAATATCGGGACAATACAGATACGGACAAATCATCAGGGATATTATATTCAGTTGCGAGATTATGTATAGCGTTCACATAACCTGCAGCTAAAGGCTTGTTAATAGTGACGTCGACCTGTGAATCTTCGCTCTCAGTGATAGATACAAACATATCGACCTTACCGCGGGAGATTTTCTGTGACACGTACTTTTTAAGCTTGTCTTCCAAGAAACTGTAACCGCGTGTTGTGCGACAAGAGAACTCGAAATAACGGTGATTTACGCTTTTCATTTCGATAGTAATCTGTCTGCCGTTGACAGAAGTTTCGCATCTTCCGAAACCCGTCATAGACATTACCATAATATCAATCCTTTCTATATTTTCTAACGATTTATTATACCATTTATACATTTTATCGACAATACTTGTGTAACAAAACTGTAATATATATTTTTATTTGCAATAATGCACAGTATGTGCTATAATCCTTGTGATAATTTGAAAAAGGGATGATTTTAATGTCAGGACATAATAAATGGAGTACCATTAAACAGAAGAAAGGTAAAAACGACGCTGCAAGAGCTAAAGTTTTTACTAAAATCGGTAGAGAGCTTATGGTTGCTATCCGCGACGGCGGTAGTGCTGACCCTAACGTAAACTCAAAGCTTAAGGATTGTATCGCTAAGGCTAAAGCTGCTAACGTACCTAACGAAAATATCGACAGAATTATCAAGAAGGCAGCTTCTGGTAACGACGGCGCTAACTACGAGGCTGTTACATACGAAGGATACGGCCCATCAGGTGTTGCTGTTATTGTTGAGGCTCTTACTGATAACAGAAACCGTACAGCAGGCGAAGTAAGACACTACTTCGACAAATTCGGCGGTAATATGGGCACACCTGGATGTGTTAGCTTTATGTTCGAGAAGAAGGGTGTTCTTATTATCGAACGCGAAGAACTCGACAAGGACGAAGATGTTGTTATGGAAGATACTTTAGAAGCAGGCGCTGCTGATTTCGAGGCTGACGATGATATCTTCACAGTTTATACAGAGCCTGAAGATTTAGGCGCAGTAAGAGATGAACTCACAGCTAAGGGTTATGTATTTGCATCTGCTGAAGTTGAGCAGGTTCCAAGCACATACACAGCAATCGATGACCCTGCTATCTGTGAAAAGATGCAGAAGATGCTCGATATGTTTGAGGATAACGATGATATCCAGAACGTATGGCACAACTGGGAAATGCCACAGGAATAATATAGGATTTACAAAAAATTAAGCGCTACCAATCAGGTAGCGCTTTTTTATTTTGTGTATAACATTTTTATAAACATTATTCAGCTTCAATTTTAGCGAGTTTCATCTGGATAGCAGTAGCGTCGAAGACGGTTGTTTCACCATCACGGTCAACATCAGCAATTTGCTCAATAGAAAGAACGTTGAGCCTTGCTATATGTCTTTGGATTTCGGTCGCATCTATAACGGAAATCTCGCCGTCTTTATCAACATCGCCGATATAGCCTACACGTTCCGTGAACTGTTTATCAATAATCATATCGATAATCTCAGGATTTGTGGTTGCAATATCTTCGAGTGAATAAAAATCATCATCATGATAATCATAATAAATTCTTCCTGCAAAAATCGATAAGCCTGACTCAAATAGTAAATTAGTTGTTTCGCAATATTCGTAATATTCGTTATTGTTGCCAAAACGATTAAAATAATCATCTTGTACAGCATTCTTTGAATTATATTCTACTAATACATAATCAATATTTGTAGTAAAATTGGTTGAAAGATACCTACAACCATTCGTAAAAGATAGATTCTCAACAGTATCAATTTTAGAATAAAGTTGCTTAAAATAACGTTTCACATAGTCTTCAGGAGGGAGAGGTGATAAAGCATATGCATTTATAGAAATTATAGATATCAACATAACCACAACTAATAATATACTAACTAATTTTTTCATAATATCACCTCGTAAAATAATTTATTATTAAAATATATTAAGCTCCATCGGAGCACTCTCCAATAACTTATCTTTATATTTTAATTATAGCACCAAACTAATACGCTTACTATTAGCAAATCACATAATAATCATAAGGCGTTTTTGTTTAGTGTGTATACTAAAGAATAACAAAAGAAAAAGCAGGGTTTCCCCTGCTTTAGCTTTATAGTTTATCTAAGTAATATTATTTTGCTTCGTCTGCTGTTGATGTGCCAGCTTTTGTCCAGTTAAGACCTAAGAAGATAAGCTGGTCGCCGTCGAAGTAGTAACCCTCTTCCTGTGAAATAAGTTCTGTTTCGAAGAAAGAAAGGTTGATTGTAGAATCTGTCGCTGTGTATACACAGTGAAGTTCCTGCATACCGAACTGGTCGTAAATCATTGTACCATCGTCGTTTAAAGTAAGCTTAACTGACATATCGTACTCAGGGTAGTAGAATTCCCACTCGCCTGTGAGCGCTTCAACTTCCTTGAAATTTTCGTCAGGCATAATGAAGTCGCTGTCTTTTGTCTTCTTTGTCTGCTTAAGCTCGATTACACTACCATCTTCTGAAGTAAGTGTGAGCACGCGGTTACGAGCAAGCTTGTTACCAGTGATTTCAAAATCATATACGCCGTATACGTAGCCTGCGCTTACGTTAACAGAAACAGACTTGCCATCTTCTGTATCTGTAACTTCGTATGTACCAGGGAAGTAACTTGTACCTATGTTCATAGTACAGTCAGTTTCAGTACCTTTTTTGTCAAATGTGTAGTAGAAGTCATAGCCTTCTTCTGACGCATAAAGCCATGTACCCTCGATAGTCGGAGTAAAGATGCTAATCGCAAAGAAAGATACAAGTGAAACAAGCACTAAGCAAGCTGCGATGATAATCGGAATGTAGATAGGAAACTTCTTCTTAGGCTTTGCAACTACAGGTGTTTCCTCAGCAACATTTACATCAGCAAACTGTGGTGTGTACTCTTCAGTTGTCTGTACAGTTTCCTCAGCTGTATTATCTGTAGTTTCTTCTGCTACTTCTAACTCTTTATACTCTTCATTATATTCCATTTTATTACCTCCTAACAAATGAACAAACTAATATTACTACAATTGACATAATAAATCAACATTTTTGTTCTGAAAATTATTTGAATAATTATGCTATATTCATAAATATTGTAAATCCTTCTTGTCACGATACCACATTTATGATATATTTTATGATGTAATTTTATGTTTCTATTTACTATATATTTTACATGGGGTGGAAATTATGAGTCACAACAAATTATATTCACAGTGGTTAGAAAATGCGGTTGAGGATAAGGATTTAACTGCTGAACTTCAGTCTATCACTAATAACGACGAGGAAATCTTCGACAGATTCTATCGTACACTTGAGTTTGGTACTGCAGGGCTTAGAGGTATTATCGGTGCAGGTACCAACAGAATGAACATCTACGTTGTCAGACAAGCTACACAGGGTCTTGCTGACTATGTATTAAGCAAATACGGCAAGGGCGCTGTTGCTATCTCTCACGATAGCAGAATCAAAGCTGACCTCTTTATGAATGAAGCAGCTCGTGTACTTGCTGCTAACGGCATCAAAGTATACATCACTAGCGAGCTTCAGCCAACTCCTGTTTTAAGCTTTTTAGTAAGACACTTCAAGTGTCAGGCAGGTATCATGATTACTGCTAGTCACAACCCTGCTGCATACAACGGCTACAAAGCATACGGCGAAGATGGATGTCAGATGACTGATGACGCTGCAAATGCTGTATACGATGCTATCCAGAAAATCGATATGTTCAGTGGCGTTAAGCTCGCTGACTTTGACGAAGCAGTAAACAACGGTATGATCGAATACGTTGATGACAGCGTTTACACAGAGTATCTTACAAACGTTAAATCAAGACAGGTTGCAAACGGTATCTGTGCAGGCGCTGACTTAAGTGTTGTATACACACCACTCAACGGTACAGGCAACAAGCTCGTTCGCAGAGTGCTTTCTGAAATCGGTGTTGAAAACGTTTCTATCGTTAAGGAGCAGGAGTTACCTGACGGCAACTTCACAACTTGCCCTTACCCTAACCCTGAAATCAAAGAAGCTTTAAAGCTCGGTCTTGAGATGTGTGAAGAAAAGAAACCTGACTTACTTCTCGCTACTGACCCTGACGCTGACAGAGTCGGCATCGCTGTTAAGGACTACGACGGCAGCTACAGACTTCTCACAGGTAACGAGACAGGCGCTATGCTCACAGAGTTTATCTTACGCTCACGCACTGAAGCAGGTACACTCCCTGTTGACCCTATCATCGTAAAGACTATCGTTACTACAAAGCTCATCAACGCTATCTGTGACAAATATGGTGCAGAACTCAGAAACGTTCTCACAGGTTTCAAATATATTGGTGAAGTTATCCTCAACCTCGAAAAGGTTTCTCAGGAAGAGAGATTTGTTTTCG
>JAFOED010000136.1 GCA_017380355.1 Ruminococcus sp.
AGCCCTCACAAAGTCGAGTTTGAGATGGGACTGCCCGTTTGACACACAGTGTCATAAGGGTGGTTAATCGAAAACGTGGACTTTTGAGGAGAAGCGCAGCACAACGAGGCGTGATAGTTAAGCGTCCGAGCACCGTAGCTCTTAAAAGCTTCGCTCGACGCGAACCCTATATATAGTATATAAACTCCAGACCGACGTCTTTTACGGCGTCGGTCTTTTCTTTTGCTTTTCTTAGGTTTTTCTACTTCGGAATATAGAAAAACAAAGTTGTAACTTTCGCTTTAGCGCTTTAACACACCCCTATATATAGTGGTTAATGCTTTAAAAGATACAAAACTTTGTTATATTTCCTTATAGCAAAAATAACCCTCTGTCAATGGATATATTGTACAAATAAAAACTTTTTTATTGTACAAAAAAGCGATTGATTTTACACACTGCGTACGCTATACTGTATAAGCACTTTTAGGGTCACCACTATATATTGTATTTTGTGACCCACTTCGTAACAAGTATGTAACTATATGAGGGGGAGAACGATGATTACTAAAATCGTAAAACGTGACGGCAGAGCCGTTGACTTTGATCTCGACAAAATCGCACAGGCGATATACAAAGCTGCTCAGGCTATCGGCGGTAACGACTACACTTCAGCTAACGAGCTCGCAGAAAAGGTTTGTGAGTATTTAGAAGCTGAGCAGGGCACAAAGATTCCTACTGTTGAACACGTACAGGACACAGTAGAAAAGGTTCTTATCGAAAACGGCCACGCTCGTACAGCTAAGGAGTTTATCCTCTACCGTGCTGAGCGTACACGTGTTCGTGAAATGAACACAAAGCTGATGAAAATCTACGAGGACCTCACCTTTATGTCAGCTAAAGACAACGACGTAAAGAGAGAAAACGCTAACATCGACGGCGACACCGCTATGGGCACAATGCTCAAGTACGGTAGTGAGGGTGCAAAGCAGTTCTACGAGATGTACATCTTAAACCCTAAGCACGCTAAAGCTCACAGAAACGGCGACATCCACATCCACGATTTAGACTTCTTAACTCTTACAACAACATGTTGTCAGATTGACCTCTTAAAGCTCTTTAAAGACGGTTTCTCAACAGGCCACGGCTTCATCCGTGAACCTAACGACATCGCCTCATACTCAGCTCTCGCTTGTATCGCTATCCAGTCTAACCAGAACGACCAGCACGGCGGTCAGTCAGTACCTAACTTCGACTACGCTATGGCTCCTGGTGTTGCTAAGACTTACAGAAAGCTGTACAGAAAGAACATCGCTCGTGCTATCGAGCTTATCTGTGACATTGAAGATACAGACAAGGCGATTGTAGACATCTGTGACAAGGCTGAAGAGTTAAGCGCTGACACACCGAAGCTCTCAGACGGCGAGAAGTACATGGCTAAAGAGCTCGAGCTTCTTGTTGAGGCTTACGGCGAGAAAGACGCAGGAAAAATCCAGCGTTTTGCATTAAAGCACTCAGAAAAAGAAATCGACCGTGCAACATTCCAGGCTATGGAAGCTTTAGTTCACAACTTAAACACTATGCACTCACGTGCAGGTGCTCAGATTCCGTTTTCTTCTATCAACTACGGTACTGACACTTCTCCTGAGGGCAGACTCGTTATCAAAAACGTTATGCTCGCTACAGAAAAGGGCTTAGGAAACAGTGAGACTCCTATCTTCCCTATCCACATCTTCAAAGTTAAAGAGGGCGTTAACTACAACGAAGGCGACCCTAACTACGACTTATTCAAGCTCTCTTTCCGCGTATCCGCAAAGAGACTTTTCCCTAACTATTCATTCATCGACGCTCCGTACAACCTCCAGTACTACAAAGAGGGTCACCCGGAGACAGAAATCGCTTACATGGGCTGTCGTACTCGTGTTATCGGTAACGTTCACGACAGAGAGCGTGAAATTACATACGGCAGAGGTAACTTAAGCTTTACTTCAATCAACCTCCCACGTCTTGCGATTTTATCAAACAAAAACGTTGACTTCTTCTTTGATCAGCTCGACAGAATGCTCGACTTAGTTATCGACCAGTTACTCGAGCGTTTCGAGATTCAGTGCCAGAAATGCGTCAGAAACTACCCATTCCTTATGGGTCAGGGCATCTGGATTGACTCCGACAAGCTCTCTATCGACGACGAAGTACGCGACGTATTAAAGCACGGTACACTCTCGTGCGGTTTCATCGGTCTTGCTGAGACTCTCAAAGCGCTTATCGGCAAACACCACGGCGAAACAGAAGAAGCACAGCGTTTAGGTCTTGAAATCATCGGCTTTATGAGAAAGAAGATGGACAAAGCGTGTGAACAGTACGGTCTTAACTTCTCCGTGCTTGCTACTCCTGCTGAGGGTCTGTCCGGCAGATTTGTCAGAATGGACAGACAGCGTTTCGGCACTATCGAGGGTGTCACAGACAGAGATTACTACACAAACTCATTCCACATTCCTGTATACTTCCCAATCGGCGCATTCGACAAGATTAAGCTCGAGGCTCCGTACCACAACTTAACAAACGCAGGTCACATCTCATACGTTGAGCTTGACGGCGACCCATCCCAGAATTTAGAAGCTTTCGAGCAGGTTGTAAGATGTATGAAAGAAGCAGGCATCGGCTACGGCTCAATCAACCACCCTGTAGACAGAGACCCAGTCTGCGGTCACACAGGAATTATTGGCGACGTATGTCCTAAGTGCGGAAGAAAAGAAGGCAGTGAGGGCGTCGGCTTTGAGCGTATCAGACGTATCACAGGCTATTTAGTAGGTACAGTTGACCGCTTCAACAACGCAAAACGTGCTGAAGTTGAAGACAGAGTCAAGCACTCACTCGGCGAAGAGGGATTGTCAGAAGCTGAGGCTATATAATGCCGAAACTACGACTTGCAGGTGTAATCAGAGAATCTATTGTTGACGGTCCTGGAATCAGAATGACAGTATTCACTCAGGGCTGTCCGCATAAATGCAAAGGATGTCACAACGAACAGACGTGGGATTTTTCAGGTGGATACGATTCCTCAACAGAGAGAATCTTAGAAGAAGCGAAGAAAGACCCTATCTTGCGCGGACTGACCTTCTCGGGTGGCGAGCCGTTTTGTCAGGCTCAGCGCTGTCAGTACTGGCACAAGAAGCGAAAGAGAGAGGTCTTGACATCTTCTGCTACACCGGTTACACCTTTGAATATTTATTATCGCATTTTGACACAAATCCCGAGTACGAAGCACTTTTAAAACAGTGCGACTACCTCGTTGACGGTCCGTTTGTGTTGAGCGAACGTTCGCTGTTACTGAAATTTCGAGGCAGTAAAAACCAGCGTATACTCGACGTCAAAAAGTCACTCGAGCTAGGCGTCGCAGTAGAAACTGAACTTTAATTAAAAAACAGAAACCTTACATAAAGAAAGGCTGGCGGAGTTTTTTCCGCCAGCCTTTTACGTTGTACGTATTAAAGCTTTTTTATCAGTTTTTGTTGACATATATTAAACATAATTATAAAATATAATTGGTTTTGTTAAATAAAATTTAAGGAGATAATTATTATGAAAGTGAAAAGAATAGTGAGCTTAGTGCTCTGCTTAGCTCTTATTTTAAGCGTTGCGCTTTTCCCATCAAACGCAGCTGAAAAATCAGAAATCACTACTACCTCATCGATGAAATCGTACGACCTCTACCTCGAAAAAATGATGAAAACAGCTAAGATTGAGGGTGTCGCTTACGTTACTAAAGACGGTAGCGTTATCGGTCAGCACGCAAGCGGTATGCAGAACACTCAGGCTAATAAAGCGATGAGTATTGACGCGCTCTTCCCTATCGGTTCAGTTTCAAAGCAGTTCTGTGCAACAGCTGTTCTTTTGCTTAATGAACAAGGAAAACTAAACCTTGATGACACACTCTCAATGTACTTCCCTACTTACGAAATCGGCAAGGACATCACTATCCACGAATTACTCTCAATGCGCTCGGGTATCCGCGACCACGTAAACTACGACGAAGATTACAAAGGTTTTGAAGACCCTTTGGCACAGTATACGCTGTCTGACAAAGCATCTTACAAAGAAAACCAGAAAATAATCACTGACTGGCTGTTTACTCAAGAGCTGAAATTTACACCAAACGAAAAATTCGATTACTCAAACGCAAACTTCCTTTTACTTTCTATGATTGTAGAAAAAGTTAGTGGCGAAAAATACTCTGACTTCGTACAGAAAAACATTTTCGACAAACTCTCAATGACAAATTCAGGTTTTTACGAAGACCTTGTTGAGTCAGAAAACCTCGCTGAGCACCATCTACCAGAGGGTCAGTTTCCGATTGACGCATACTGCAAAGGCTTGTCACAGGGAGCTGGTGACATTGTATCAAACGCGAAAGATATGGACAAGTGGCTGACATCTATCTCTAAGCGCACACTCTTAACAGACAAAAGCTACGATTTAATGACTGAAGATTACGGTGAAAATTACGGCTATGGTGTTATGACAGACAAAAACCTCGGTTCGATTTATCATAACGGTAACATAACAACCTACGAGACTTGCATACTCACTGTTCCTGAAAAAGAAATCAATGTTTTCGTTGTCACAAGCGACGTAGAATCAGTTTACAAGAAAAACTACAATATGAACTTGTTTGCTAACGCAATCGCTAAGAAATTTACTGGCAAAACAGTAGTAGGCGACGTAAACGAAGACAAGGATATCACAATTATCGATGCTACAACAATTCAGCGACATGTTGCACAGCTGACAACCTTTACATCAGCACAGCTCAAAGCTGGTGACGCAAATGGCGACGGCGACGTAACTATTATTGACGCGACAGAAATCCAGCGCTTCATCGCAAAAATTTAAAGTAAAAAGTATCCCCCTGTAAAACAGGGGGTATTTCATTTTCGGGTATAACCCTTATACTACTGGCGGCGCACAAGGGCGCTTTTTGTTGGCCTGTCAGCCGTGTATCCGTTACTGCTACTCATAAAATGAAAGATAATATAAGCCTCCCTTGTGTAAAGGGAGGGGGACCACGATTAGTGGTGGAGGGATTGTTTCACAGGATGATTCAATACGAATGTTACGTTAACAACCCCTCAGTCAGCTACGCTGACAGCTCCCCTTGCACAGGGGAGCCTTTC
>JAFOED010000137.1 GCA_017380355.1 Ruminococcus sp.
AAGGCTTTGGCACTCGGACGCTTAATCAAATGCTGCGATAGCGGCTTTGATGAGGGCGATTTTCTCGCGCTCACGTTCAGCCTGACCTTTGATTTTCTCGATAACAGCTTCTGGTGCTTTTGCCATAAAGCCTGCGTTGTTAAGTTTTCCCTCATCCTGAGCGAGCATTTTCTCAACAGTTGCGAGCTCTTTGTTAAGACGCTTAAGCTCTTCTTCCTTATCAACGAGGTCGCTCATAGGGATATAGATTTTCGCGTCGTTTGTAACTACTGTGACAGCTTTGTCGAGAGTAAACTCGTCGCCGATTTCAATTTCTGTCGCAGAAGCGAGCTTTTTGATGAACTGTACACCGTGTGCGAAAGTATCTTTCTTATCTGTTGCGATGAAGTAGTTTGCTTTCTTTGATGGCGGTACGTTCATTTCGTTTCTGCGTGTACGGATAGCAGTAATTGCTTCCATAATAACTTCCATCTGCTGTGCTTCTTCTGGGAAGTGAAGAGCATCGTCGTACTTTGGATACTCGCAGAGCATAATTGTGTCACCCTCGTGAGGGAGTGTCTGCCAGATTTCCTCAGTAATGAATGGCATAAATGGATGTAAGAGCTTTAAGATTTTATCAAGTACGTAGAGAAGCACCTGACGAGCATTCTGTGCAGAAGTTGCGTCGTCGCTGTTGAGTCTTGACTTAGCAAGCTCGATGTACCAGTCGCAGTAGCAGTCCCAGATGAAGTCGTAAAGTTTCTGTACAGCAATACCAAGCTCGAACTTATCGAGATTGTCTGTTACTTCCTTAGAAAGTGTGTTGAGAGTAGAGAGAATCCACTTGTCCTCAAGCTCGAGTGTTTCAGGAAGTGTGCAAGGTACGTCGTGCTCGTCGATGTTCATATGAACAAAACGAGAAGCGTTGTAAAGCTTGTTAGCAAAGTTACGGCAACTTTCAACTCGCTCTTCACTAAATCTCATATCATTACCCGGTGAGTTACCTGTAGCGAGGAAGAATCTTAAAGCGTCAGCGCCGTATTTGTCGATTACTTCGATAGGGTCAACACCGTTGTTTAAAGATTTACTCATCTTTCTGCCCTGTGAGTCACGAATGATACCGTGGATAAATACAGTGTTGAACGGAACTTCTTTCATATGGTGCATACCTGAGAAAATCATACGTGCAACCCAGAAGAAGATGATATCGTAACCTGTAACCAGAGTGTTAGTTGGGTAGAAGTATTTTAAGTCCTCAGCGTCGTTAGGCCAGCCAAGTGTAGAGAATGGCCACAGAGCTGATGAGAACCATGTGTCTAATGTGTCCTCATCCTGATGTAAGTGAACACATCCACACTTAGGACAAACAGAAGGAGCTTCTTTTGCAACAACAGTTTCGCCACACTGCTCACAGTAGTAAGCAGGGATTCTGTGACCCCACCAAAGCTGACGTGAAATACACCAGTCTTTGATGTTTTCCATCCAATGGAAGTAGATTTTGTCGAAACGCTCAGGAACAAACTTAACTCGTCCGTCTCTTACACATTCGATAGCAGGTTCTGCGAGTGGCTTCATCTTAACGAACCACTGTTTTGATACTCTAGGCTCTACAGTTGTGTGACAACGGTAGCATGTACCTACGTTATGTGAATAGTCCTCAATTTCAACTAAGAAACCGCCTTCTTCGAGATCCTTAACGATAGCTTTTCTAGCTTCGAAGCGATCCATACCTGCGTATTTAGGGTAGTCCTCAGTGATTTTAGCGTCATCTGTCATACAGTTGAGTACTGGCAGATTGTGTCTGAGTCCTACTTCAAAGTCGTTAGGGTCGTGTGCAGGAGTGATTTTTACAACACCTGTACCGAAATCCATCTCAACATAATCGTCAGCAACGATAGGGATCTCACGACCAACGAGTGGAAGTGTGAGAGTTTTGCCGACTAAGTCTTTGTATCTTTCGTCGTTAGGGTTAACAGCAACAGCAGTATCGCCGAGTAAAGTCTCAGGACGTGTTGTTGCAAGCTCGAGGTAGCCGCTGCCGTCTGTGAGTGGGTAGCGAAGATGCCAGAAATGACCTGCCTGCTCCTCAAATTCAACCTCGGCGTCAGAGATAGAAGTCTTACAGTGCGGACACCAGTTGATGATTCTCTCGCCCTGATAAATTAAACCTTCGTTGTAAAGACGAACGAAAACTTCTTTTACTGCTTCAGAACAGCCTTCGTCCATAGTGAAACGCTCACGGTCCCAGTCACATGATGTACCGAGCTTTCTGAACTGCTTTGTGATTCGTGAGCCGTACTCTTCTTTCCATTCCCATACACGGTCTAAGAACTTTTCTCTGCCTAAAATCTCTTTAGAAAGGCCTTCTTTTTTGATAGCTTCTACAACCTTAGCTTCAGTAGCGATAGAAGCGTGGTCAGTACCAGGAAGCCACAGAGCGCAGTAACCCTGCATACGTCTGAAACGGATGAGGATATCCTGTAAAGTGTTATCAAGAGCGTGACCGATGTGAAGCTGGCCTGTGATGTTTGGTGGTGGCATAACGATAGTATAAGGTTTCTTGTCCTTATCGATTTCAGCGTGGAAATAGTTATGCTCCATCCAGAAGTCATATATTCTGTCTTCAACCTGTTTCGGGTCGTAAGACTTAGCTAATTCTTTAGCCATAAACAATTCCTCCCATTATAGGTTATATACTTAGATATTATCTCATTTTTACTCGCATTTGTCAATGTAAAACGGCACAAAATGACGCTAAAACGCAATAAAAAAGGCTCACCCGTTAAGGTAAGCCTTTTGTTTTATTATAAGCTTGGGACTGTGTGTCCTTTAATGAGCTTCTGTACACCGCTGCTAAACTTTTCGCAGTAGCTTTTGTATACTAAGCTCTGTGTCTGACCGTTTACGGTAGCGATATACTTTGAATTACCGGTATCGTAAACTGATACTACGTCAGTAGCTCTGCCTGTAGAGTACGAAAGCTCGAGAGTGAGCACAGGCTTTCCACTAGGTTTTTCGTCTGTATAACCTGCGTTTGTCATTGAGCAGATGTTCTGATAGAACACCTGGAAATTATCAGAATCGAGGATTTCGCCGTCGTACTTTGCTGTTGTGACAGTTACTTCTTCTGTTGTGCCTGATGTTGTGTCGACAGTATCGATGACTGTTGTTACATCGAATGTGTACGAGCCACTCTTGTCTTTCACAACGATTTTGCTCAGTGAGTTGAAGTTCGGGTCAATTACCATATCAGCGGTGAGCTTCTGCATATTTGTATGAACCCATGGAACTTTAGTATCAGCAATTTTGTAGATGATATTTGAATCAGCGATAAGATAAACAGAACCATTGCTGTCTGGTTTTGACGCCTTTAAGTGAATAGTTGTGTCAGGGAAAATCGCTGTGAGTGAAGCGTATGGATTCTTAAGACCATATTCTGAAAGCTGTGAAGAACTTGGATTTACGCACACAGCTTCGTCAGCATAAAGACCTCTTATTGCGCCTGCGATAGCAGCGCCCTCAACTTCGCTGACAAACATCTTCTTAGGAGCTACCATAGCGTAGGTTGTGTTGATAGCTTCGTCGTCATTATCTCTGATTTCGATTTTTTGGTCGAAATTAGTACCTGTGAGGGTGATAGACTCAAATGTTGAATTGTCAGTAGTTGTAGCTGAGTCGTTGATAGTGAGAGTAATGAGGTTGAGTACAGAGTACAGCATACCATCAACGGCGTCTGTCTGTACGAGATAAACAGCAGGAGAGTCACCAAACATAAGGTAAGTGCCCATCTGTGATGGAGCGTCATCACCGACGATTATAGTAGCAAATGAGCCGTCCGCAAAAGTTGTCTTAACAGTAGCTCTAGGTTTATCGAAGCCGAAATCACTTGTTTTCTTACCCTTAGGGTCAGCAACAGAGAGAAAATCAATAGCGCAAACGTCGTTTGCGATTGTGTCAGGACCACCACTCTGGATTTCTGTGTCCTCAAAGCCGACAAGTGTATATACAGTGGCATCGCGTTTTTCTTCGCCGGTTTCTTCGTCTACTGTGATTTTTGTATCAGCAAGTATAGTGAAATTACCAGACTGATTTTCTATTTCTATTTTTTTAATATCAGACGGGGTGTACTCTAAAAGAGTACCGTAGCTGTTGTTATCGAGCTTACCCTTTTCGTTGAACACAAGGCTTGCCTGATGCTCGCCGTCTTCATCGACAGTGAGGGTGATATTTGTACCTAAATCTGTTTCGAGCGGTTTCTGGTCTTTGTTGCCGAATGTGTTAAGCAGAATAACGGCAGCTACAATAATAAGCACCGCTACAACACCGATGATAATACATAAAGCAGCTTTTGAAAGACCTTTTTTTTCTTTTTTCGGAGTGCTCTGTTTGGTGTCAACATCGTCGTGCTCTAAAAATGTTTTCAGAGCGTCACTCTGTGTATATTCCTCGTTATTAGTAGGAGTAGTTTCTTCAATATTTGTGTTTTCAAAATTTTCAGCCATTATCTGTGCCTCCTGCGAATCCACATTACGATGCCAACAACAGCAACCGCGAGTGGAATGATAATGTAGAATACAAAGCCTAAAATAGTAGCTGTACCGAGGCTTGTGATACCGAGCTCTGTGCTTTCGATGGTCTTGCCTTCGATTGTGAGTGCGATGTCGTCACGGTGTGAAATAGTGTTGAACATATTCACAATATAGTTACTGTTGTTGAAGCTTGTTGTTGAGAAAGCAGCTTCAGAGAGAGCTGCGTAAGAGCCGATAACGATTACGTTAGACTTCTTAGTGTTGTCCTCGTTACCCTGTGATGAGATAGCCGCACCGCAGAGCTTGCTCTGTTCTTCGTCGTTTTCGTTCCAGTTTTCGTCAGCGTCGAGTGGACGAACAACTGCTTTGTCAGAAGTTGAGAGTAAAGATGTAGCGGATGTGTCGAGAAGCTCAACAGGCATACAGTACATCATAACAACAGGGATAGAAGTGTCTTTTAAGTTGCTAACGAATTCGCCTTCTTCGTAGTTGAAGATAGAGATGAGGTTTGGAGCACCTGAATTTGTCATATATGAAGGGTCAGTTTCGTAAACCCAACCTTTTGAGACGCTCATGCTCCACTCTTCGAGCAACATATCGATGTAAGGAGTGTCTTCTGTTACCATATCGTTTGGAACATAGAGGAGAGTGCGACCGTACTCACCGTTGTTGTAAAGCCAGTCAACGAGAGTATCGTATGTGTCTTTATCGATGTCGTTTGTCGGAGCATAGAGTATAACAAACTGTGAGTCTTTTGAGATTTCGCCGTTTAAGAGAGATACTGTTTCAACGTCGTATGCGTTGTTCATAAGAAGTGAGCTGAGGGCTGTGTTTTCGAGCTCGCCGTGACCTGTGAGCATTGTAACACCGATTTTTTCTTCAGCTGTGATGTTGAAGATAGCTGTAAGCACTGCCTGTTCACACTTCTGACCGTTGATATAATACTGGCCGTATGCGAGATATTCTTCGTCGTATGTGAAAATATCCTGCTGAGATACAGCGATATGGTCGTCTTTGTACTCGATGAGCATAATGTATGGCTCTGCGTTCCAGTTGACGTCAGGATAAGACTGTGCAAATGATGGGTTTGTCGAGAGGTCAACATATTTTAATTTGATATGTTTTGAGTTGTTCTCGAACTCGTGTAAGAGCTTGTTTACCTGCAGGTAATACTCGCCCTGGTCTTCAAGTGTCTGCTCTTCAGCAAGAACGTAGATAGTAACATCTTTCTCGAGAGTAGAGATATACTCAAGAGAAGTTTCTGTGAGCTCGTAAATGCTGTTTGGAGTGAGATCCCAGCTAAGTCCGATTGTGCTTGCAAGGATGTTGAGACCAACAATAACAGCGATAAAAAGAATAGTTAGGATAATAGCCACAGCACCGCGTTTAGCGTTACGGGATTTAAAAAAGCGTACGAGTTTTGACTGCTTTTTTGCGGAGGTTGTTTCGTTTATGTTTTTATTCATGATGTTACCTCCTTAGTTCCAGCGCTTCTTCTCAAAAACGCGGATTGTCAGGAAAATGAAGATAGCTGCAATGCCAACAAAGAACACAACGTTTGAGAGATCGAGAATGCCGTGTGTGAAATTCAGATAGTTTCTGTTAAATGAAATAGCGTTGATACAGTTTATAAGGAACTGTGAGTTTGTGATGTTTGTGAAAACGTCAATAAGTGAAATGAAAAGTGCAACCGCAATACTTAAGAAAGCGGCAACAACCTGACTTTCTGTGAGTGCAGAAATAAAAATGTCTATAGCGATAAGTGCTGAGCCTAAAAGGAGCATACCGAAGATTGTGCAAAAAATAGTCGCCCAGTTAGGTGCTGTAAAACAGCAGATAACGAGAGTGTAGACGATGAAAATCGCAACACACATAGCGTATAACACAAATGCGCCTAAAAACTTACCCATAACGATTTCGAAGAGGTTTACAGGTGCGGTGAGAAGCGCCTGATCGGTTTTCTGTTTCTTCTCTTCCGAGAATGACTTCATTGTGATAATCGGAATGAGGAGTAACACTATCATAAACATATTGCCGAAAACACCTGACATATCAGATGTGTTAGAAAGCAGGCATGATAAAAAGAAGAAAAGACCTGAGAAGAAATAGAAAATACCGAGAACGATATATCCTATTGCGCTGTTAAAATATGCGGATAATTCACGCTTTAAAATAGCCAGCATCAGTTTTTACCTCCTTTATTGCTGTTTTCAGTAAGGTGCAGGAAGCTCTCTTCGAGAGTCATACCGCCATTCTTCATTTCGAGAATAGGACAGTCGGCTTTGGCGAGAGCACGGAATACCCCTTTTCTGATGTCGATAGTATTATCGTAGTCAACAGCGTAGCGGTTATTACCTAAAGAATTTACTTTCTTTACGCCGTATACGTCATTAATAGCGGATGAAACCGCAGAAGAAGAGCCCTCAACCTCGAGCAGGAGCTGACCCTGACCTGAAAGTACGGTTGATAGCTCATCGGTTTTTGCGTCAGCAACGATTTTACCACCTGAAATAACGATAATTCTGTCGCAGATTGCAGAAACCTCGGAAAGCACGTGAGAAGAGAAAATAACAGTGTGCTTTTTACCGAGTCCTCTGATGAGGTTACGGATTTCGATAATCTGTTTTGGGTCGAGACCGACGGTCGGCTCGTCCAAGATAAGTACAGGTGGGTTGCCGAGTAACGCCTGAGCAAAACCTACACGCTGTTTATAACCTTTAGAAAGATTTTTAATAAGTCGGTTCTGAACGTCTGTAATCTGTACAACTGCCATAACTTCTTTGATGTGAGCAGCTTTAGGAAGCTTTACTTTCTTTATGTCGAACATAAATTCAAGATAGCTCTTTACTGTCATATCAGGATACAGCGGTGGAATTTCAGGAAGATAACCGATTTTTGCTTTAGTTTCTTTCGGGCTTTCGAGTATCTCGCTACCATCAACGATAACCTGTCCCGATGTAGACGATAAATAACCGGTGATGATGTTCATAGTTGTACTTTTACCAGCACCGTTAGGGCCTAAAAAGCCGAGAACCTCACCGCTGTTGGCAGTAAAGCTGATGTTGTCGATAGCTTTAATATTGCCGTAGGTTTTAGTCAGGTTTTTTACCTCAACCATAATTTTCTCTCCTTTGTTTTTATTTCGGACAGCACGCAAAAACGTGCATTAATGTACAGTATAATAATACTATATAATGTAAAAAGAATAAAGTATTATGACAAAATATTCACCAAGTTTTCAGCTGTTGTTCACATAACTTAAAAGAGACATAAAAAATCCCCCTACAGGAGCTGATTTCGTCCTGTAAGGGGATAAGTTTTATTACATTGTGATACAACCGCAAGGGCAGTTTTCAACACACTTGCCACATGCTGTGCATTTTTGTGGATCGATAGTTGCGCAGAAGTTGTTAACAGTAACAGCACCTTCTTCGCATACCTTGACGCACTTCATACAGCCGATACAAGCGGCTTTGCAAGATTTTTTAGCAACAGCACCTTTGTCGTGGTTAGAACATCTGACAACAGCTTGCTCTTTCACAGGAGCTATGGTGATGAGTTTTCTAGGGCACGCTTTCGCACACAGACCGCAACCGCCACACTTGTCGTTGTCGACAACAGCAACACCGTTGCAGACTGTGATAGCGTTACTAAGACACGCATTCACACAGTCGCCCATACCAAAACATCCGAAAGTACAAGAAGTGATACCACTGCCGTAGCGAGATGCTGACAGACAGCTGTGGATACCCTGAAAATCAGCTTTGTTAGAGGTGTTGTCACAATTACCCATACAGTGTACGTGAGCAACTTTTCTGATTTTTTCACCTTTAACGCCTAAATATTCTTCTATTGCTTCGTTTGTATCGTCACTGGCTACTGTACAAGCTCCTGGTTTAGCTTCGCCTTTGACAAGAGCATTTGCGTAGCCTGCGCATCCCGAATAGCCACACGCGCCACAGTTAGCGCCTGGGAGCATTTCGAGTACTGTGTCGACTCTTTCGTCACTTGGCACAGCCATAACAATTGACGCAATAGCAAGCACAAGACCGATGATAAGACCTATACCCGCAACAACCGCAACCGCTATAAGGACAGCTAATAATAATGAACTCATAATGCAACCTCCTTACATCGGTATAAGCTTATCGACAAAACCCGAAAAGCCTAAGAAACTTAATGCGACTAAAGAAGCGGAAACAAGAGTAATCGGCAGGCCTTTTAATGATTTAGGGATATCTGCTGATTCAAGTCTGGATCGAACACCTGCAAACATTACCATAGCTACTAAGAAACCGATACCTGCACCGAGTGAGTTTATAAGTGCGTGCAAATAAGTGTACTCGAAAGCAGCAGTTGTGTCTACTTTCTGGAGCACGAGCATAGTAACACCTAAAATTGCGCAGTTTGTAGTGATAAGTGGAAGATAAACACCGAGCGACTGATAAAGCGAAGGGATGTACTTCTTAAGCACAACCTCAACAAGCTGTACAAGACCAGCGATAATCAGAATGAAAACGATAGTCTGTAAGTACGCTAAGTCGTTCGGCACTAAAAGATAAGTGTAAATAGGGTATGTAACCGCTGTTGCGAGCACCATAACAAAGGTAACCGCTACGCTCATACCTAAAGCGGTGTTGAGCTTTTTAGATACACCTAAGAACGGACAGATACCTAAGAATTTCGAAAGTACGTAGTTCTCAGTAAGTATAGCCGCTAAGAAAACGGAAACTAAGGATTTAACCAGCATTTTCAGTTACCTCCTTGTTTTCTTTTTCGCACTGTGTAACAGATGAACTCTTACAAGTTTTGCTCATTGGACAGCCCTGACATGGATTTTCGACGACTTTTTTGCCTGCTTTTGTGTTCAGCTTGTTTGCGAGTGCAATCAGAATACCAAATACAAAGAATCCTCCTGGAGGGAGAATAAAGATGAGGATGGATACAGGTAAAACCTGCAGGCCGAAAATAGAGCCTGAGCCTAAAAGTTCACGGATAATACCCATACACAGTAATGCCGCCGTAAATCCTACACCCATACCTAAACCGTCGAGAATACTAGGAATAACACGGTTTTGGCTTGCGTACATCTCTGCACGACCTAAAATAATACAGTTAACAACGATAAGTGGTAAGAAAATACCGAGAGAATCGTTGATAGCAGGTGCGAATGCTTTAACGAGCATCTGCACGATAGTAACAAAACCTGCGATAATAGTGATGTAAGCAGGAATACGAACCTTGTCAGGAATAACTTTTCTCAGCATGGAGATAACGGCGTTAGAACAGATGAGTACTGCTGTAGCGGCAACGCCCATACCGATAGCGTTAGAAGCCGAGGTAGTAACAGCGAGAGTAGGACAAGTGCCCAGCATTAAACACAGTACAGGATTCTCTTTGATAATACCTTTGGAAAACTCCTGAAAAAGAGATTTTTTCTCTGCCATTAATCCTCACCTCCAGCAACTACATTTTTATAAATATCGCACGCTTCATTTACAGCGGCAACAACAGCACGTGAAGAAATAGTTGACGAAGTAACCGCATCTACCTGCTGTCCTTGTCCTGCGTAGTCTTTGTTTACAACGATAGAGTCAGTAGCTGTAAGTCCTTTGAAGCGTGAAGTAAAATCTTCGTTTGATGTGTTTTTTCCAAGACCTGGAGTCTCGTCGTCGTTATAGTAAACGTCGATGTTGATGATTTCGCCGTTTGCATCAATACCTGTCATAACCTTAACCTGACCGCCGTAGCCGTTAGCAACAGTCGAGATAGCGTAACCGACGATTTTCAGGACATCTTCACTCTCTTCGCCGACCGTGCCGACATAAATTGTGGAGCCGTCTTCAGTTTCGGTTAATAACTCAAACTTCTCAGCGTCAGGACACACGATTTTCATCGATTCCTGCTGTGATAAAGCATCATTTTCGGCGATTTTCGGAGCAGTCACGAAGTTTGTAACAGCTAAAGCCGCTGTGATGAAGAGACAAATAATAAAAAGTGAAATAGTCGGGATAAAAATATCTTTAAAGTTTATTTTTCTCATTTTTTATCCCCCTTTGCTTTTTTCGCTTTACCGAAAGCCTTAGGTGTTGTTACCATCTCGATAAGTGGAACTAAAATGTTCATTAAAATGATGGAGAACGATACGCCCTCAGGCATATTGGAGAATGTGCGCAGAAGGATGGTCAGCACACCGCAACCAATAGCGAAGATAACCTTACCCCATTTTGTGTAAGGTGATGTTACATAGTCGGTAGCCATGAAGATTGCGCCGAGCAATAAACCGCCCGAGAGAATCTGATATATAGGATCCTGACCTAAAACGAGTGACATCACTCCTGCTGAAAGTATGTAAACACATGGGATAATAGGGGAGATAACCTTGCGGATAACAAGGTAAACACCGCCTAAAAGAAGTGCTACAGCACAGGTTTCGCCGAGCGAACCGCCGTGGTTACCTAAAAGCAGGTTTACATAGCTTACATCACCTGTTACGAGAGGTGTAGCAGAAGTTGTAGCGTCTACGCCTGCTTTGTACCAGAATGGTTCTACCCATGTCATCATAGCGTTAGGGAACGAAACCAAAAGCACGATACGTGCTGCAATAGCAGGATTTACGAAGTTCATACCGATACCGCCGAACATCTGCTTAACAACTACGATAGCAACAATGCTACCGAAAACAGCGATGAGTGGGTTGATATTTACAGGAAGGTTGAGCGCAAGCAAAAGTCCTGTAACAACAGCGGATAAATCACCGATAGTTGTGTCACGCTTCATAATTTTTCGGCTTATATATTCGCAGATTACACACGATGCAATACACACACCGATGAGCATTAAACTGTAAGGACCGAAGAAAATAACAGATGCGATGACAGCAGGCACAAGTGCGATGATGACATCGAGCATAATTTTAGTTGTCGATGTATTACAGCGAAAATGAGGGGAAGATGACACGTACATTTTGTTATCCATTACTTTCCCTCCTTAAGTGTGATAGTTCTTTTCTTTTCGGCGTTAATAAGCTGTTTGCCGAGTCTGATGTTATTGACAATATGACGATGTGCAGGGCACGCATAAGCGCAGCAACCGCACTCCATACAGTTCATAATGTCGCTATCGAGCATCGCAGAAATGTCCTTTGTGTTGACAGCGCGACAGATTTTTGTTGGCATAAGGCGCATAGGGCACGCGTCTATACAACGACCACAACGGATACACGCTGTAGGCTCCTGAAGTCGTGCTTCTTTTTCTGAGAAAACGAGCACTGCGTTGTTCTGTTTTGCGATGAAGAGTGAGTCGTCGCACACAGAAGAACCCATCATCGGACCGCCTAAAATGATTTTCTTCGGCTCTGCTTTGTATCCGCCCGTGAAATCGATGACTTCTTTAACAGAAGTGCCGACCGGAACGATGACGTTCATCGGATTCTTTATAGCGTCGCCGTCAACTGTGACACGGCGCTTAACAAGCGGAATACCTGTTTTCATATATTCAGACAGAAACGCGATTGAAGCGACGTTCATAACAAGACAGCCTGCATCAGCAGGAAGTTTTCCCATAGGGACTACGCGGTTTGTGCACGCTTTGATGAGTACTTTTTCTGCACCGAACGGGTATGAAGATTTAAGCGGAAGAATAGCAACTTCGTTATACTTCGCTTCGTCGTGTGCCGCGATTGACTTGAGCACCTTTATAGCATCAGGCTTGTTGTTTTCAACACCGATGATAACTCGTTTAAGACCGAGAATTTCTTTTAATGCGTACACACCACTCATGACGTGCCACGAGTTTTCGAGTACTTCGCGGTGGTCGGCTGTGATGTATGGTTCGCATTCTGCGACGTTGATAATAAGAGTGTCAACGTTTTTATCTGTCGGGATATTAAGCTTTACGTGAGTCGGGAAACCCGCACCACCTAAGCCTACTAAACCACTCTCTCTGGTCGCCTTGAGCAGGTCGGAAAGGTTGTTTATCACAGGAGGTTTCAATCCCTCATAAAGTTCCATTTTTCCGTCGGATTCGATAACGACTGCGTCAACCTTTGTGCCGTCGTTTACTGTGACTTTGTCTATTTTTGCGACCGTACCAGATACGGATGCATGAATCGGAGCGCTGACGAAAGCGTCGCTGTTACCGATAACCTGTCCGATTTTTACTGTGTCACCGACTTTGACAGTAGGGGTGCAAGGTGCACCCATGTGCTGTGACATAGATATGGTGACAAACTGTGGAGCAGGCATTTCGACGCTCTGTTTATTCGCCGTATACTTGCGGTGAGGCACGTGTACGCCGCCATAAGTGCGGTACGGCTTTTTTGGTAAAGTAAGCTTTGATTCCATATCAAAACCCCCTTCGAGATTGTAGTAAATTTAACAATGTAAACTTACCTTTAATTATAACATTTTAGTGCATTTTTTTCAATATGAATAACAGACAAAATAAGAGCCATAATATGGTATATAAACACTAAAAAGGGGTGGAAATATGCAGTATCTATACGCTTTTCTGGTTTCGGGTGTTTTGTGTGTTATCGGTCAGATTCTGATTGATAAAACGAAGCTCACTCCTGCGAGGATTTTAACGGGTTACGTTGTAGCCGGAGTTTTACTGTCAGCAATAGGAATTTATACGCCTCTTGCTGAGTTTGCGGGAGCGGGTGCTACTGTGCCACTGAGTGGATTCGGTCACCTGATGGCTCAGGGAGTAAAAAAAGCCGTCGATGAAGACGGTTTGCTCGGCGTATTAAAAGGTGGGCTTACGAGTGCATCAGCAGGTATAACAGCTGCTATGTTGTTCTCTCTATTAGCAAGTATAATTTCAAAATCAAAAGAAAAGTAGAAGATTTGCAAAAAAATAAACCCCGTATCATCCGATACGGGGTTAAAGTTTACTCGTTTACGGGCATAGCAAAGCTAAGCCTGAAAGGTTTTGCCTTACAGGATTGAGCAATCGAGATACTCTTCGAGCTCAGCGTCGTCCTTCTTTTTCTTTTCTCTTACTACTAAGAATGCAGTAACAGCAGCTGTAAGTGCAGCAACGATAGAAATAGTAGCGATGACCCATGCGTACTTGTTCTTCTTTTCCATAGCAAAGCCTCCTAAGTGATGTATTTACAATAAAATAATAACAGTTATTATTTCAAAAGTCAACCAAGATATGTGTCATATTTGGTTAAGATTTTGTAAACAAGAGTGAGAAAAGTTTTGTTCTTAGTCTGTCCTGACTGTTGCCATAGCTAAAAACAAGAATATGATTAAAACCGCTTTCAGCGCTAAAGCAAGCCATATCGGATTAATCATGAATATAATAGTTGCTACAAAGTCCACAAACACAAGCACAAGGAAACCTTTGATTACAGTTTTCGTGCACTTTTTATATATCAGTGTCGCTAAAAATATTAATAACAGGCAAATAAGAAGAGTTGCCACTACGACAATGATTCTTGTTATTTGCGTCTGATCATTTGAAACACGGCTTAGAAACACAAAATCGGTTAAGCATATTCTGAACACACAGCAAATCTCATAAACCATTTCAAAAAAGCTGTTAAACTTATCTTCTTTAACAAAGAAAAACAGATTTAATATAAAAGTGCTCGCTAAATACCACACAAGCATAGCAAAACTAAGATGTTGCCAAACGGAAGCTTTCGTTTTAGTTTTCATAATACCGCTCCTTTGTATATCTGTATTTATGACATCTTAATTATAACAACTACCATATGATGTGTCTATAATTTAGAAATAAAAAGGGACGACTGTTAGCCGTCCCTTTTATAGTGTATATATTAGTTTAATTGATATTTTTCTGTTTCAAGACACAAAAAAAGCAGGGCGTGCGCTCTGCTTTTAAGGTCATCAATAGATATTATGCTGATGCGTTGAGTCTCTTCATAAGAGAAGCCTTGCTTCTAGCAGCTGTGTTCTTGTGCATGAGGCCCTTAGCTGCGGCCTTGTCGATCTTCTTGATAGCAAGACGAACTGCCTCAGCCTTGTTGTCAGCGTTGGTATCAACAGCAACGTATGCTTTCTTAACAGCTGTCTTGAGAGCACTCTTAGTAGCTTTGTTCTGAGCTGTCTTAGTTGCGATAACCTTAACACGCTTCTTTGCTGATTTAATATTTGGCATTGTCCCACCTCCTTAATTTGCGGTCATATATTGGTATATTACCATTATTGCCTTGAAAATGCAAGTGTTTTATTGAAATTTAAGAGAAAAAATATTCAAAAAATTTGAATTTATCCGAAAATCACAAGATATTGTGTGAACAATAAAACAAATCACTATGAAATTTCTCTTTGCTTAGTCGTTTTGCGAAGTTTCGTCCTGTTCTGCTCTCTTTTTCTTGCTGTAAAAATACACCAGCACGCAGATTATCAGCACAACTAAAGCGATGCCACGGAAAATCCATGAGTACATACCTGAAAAGAGGTTTACTTCTGTCAGGAGCTGGTTTGTAAGATACCATCCACTCATAAAAAGAAAGTATCCGGATAAAAAGAAAAGGAATTTGTGGCTTTTAAATGCGTAGAAAAAGAGATATACAGCGATGATGAGCCACAGCGCTGCATAAATATATCCTGAAAAGGCGGCCATTTCGTTTCTCCTTTTAAAAATTGTTTCATGATGGGTACATTATATATATATTAGAAAGCAATGTCAAATCGAAAGGTGCGAAATAGCTTCTAGTAAGTGTCGACGAAAAATGGCTTGATTATGCGGTTTTTCGAAGTTTTATAAGAAAAACACGCAGTTTGTTAATATCTGTTCACAAATTGTTTACCAAATTATGGGTTGACTTTTTCTTACCTTTCTGCTACATTATAGTACAGAGTTAGCACTCAATAGGTGCGAGTGCTAAAATCGATGGAGGTGATACAATGGTTCTCACAGACAGAAAACAAAAAATACTGCGAGCTGTTGTTGAAAACTACATCGACTGTGGCGAGGCTATCTCGTCAAAGGCACTGATTATGCAGACAGGACTTTCGGTTTCTTCTGCTACAATCCGTAACGAGCTTGCGGATTTGGTGCGTGACGGATATCTGATTCAACCTCACACATCAGCAGGACGAATACCGTCGCACAAGGGTTACAGATATTATATTGATCACCTGTGTGAGTTAGAGCCTGTCAGCGATAATGTGAAGGCGTATATCGAACGAACAGTATTTTCGGGTGCAGACGCTCCTGAAAAGATTCTCCAGAAAACCGCACACGCGTTGTCAAAGCTCTCATCTGTAGCATCGGTGACTACCACTCCAAGCGGTGACGAAGCACGTGTCCATAAAATCCGATTTGTAGTAACAGGCAGACACACAGGTATGGTAGTGCTGATTACTTCAAACGGAATGGTAAAAAACCGACTGTTCAGAAGCGACTTCGTACTGACACCTGAATTGATTGCAATGTTCGACAAGGTAATTAACGACAACTTCGTCGGCATACCGCTTAAAGAGATAACGAAAGCTTTTTTACAGACAATCGCTTCAAAATTTGGTGAGCTGTCGCTGTTTATGACAGACGTACTTATGGCGATACTCGACGCTTCCACTCAGGCGATGCAGACAGTAGTAAACGTCAGCGGAGCGACAAACCTGCTGTTTTTACAGGGATATGATTTACTGACTGCGCGAAATGTGCTGAAGTTTTTATCTGATAGCGAACTTATCGCAAAGCTTTTATCCGATAACATAAAAGGAACTAAGGTGTATCTCGGAAAAGAGAGTGGTATACCTGAACTTTCAGACAGCTGTGTGATTGTCACACGCTATAATATCGGAACACGCTCAGCTGGTGCGATAGCTTTAATCGGACCGTGCAGAGCTGATTATAAAACACTTATTCCACAGCTTGAATATGCGAGTGAATGTGCGTCGGGTCTTATCGGCGATTTGCTCGAAGTATAGGAGATAAATATGAGTAAAGAAAAGACAAAGAACGAAGCAGTAGAAAACGAAGTTGCTGAAGAAGTCGAAAAGGCTGAAGAAACAACTGCGACTGAGCCTACTGCAGAAGAAAAGCTCACTGAAGAGCTCAACGCAAGTAAAGAAAAGTATATGAGGCTTTACGCTGAGTACGACAACTACCGCAAACGCACACAGAGCGAAAAGGTGGCTATCTACGCGGATGCAACAGCAAAAGCTGTTGAACAGCTTTTACCAATCGCAGATTCTGTTACTATGGCGCTTGCTCAGTTTGACGGTAAAGACGTACCTGCTGAATTCACAAAAGGTATCGAGCTTATTGCGAACCAGTTAAAAGCAAGCTTTGATAAAATGGGTGTTGCATCGTTCGGTGCTGTGGGCGATGAATTTGACCCTAATATCCACAACGCTATCTCGAAAATCGAGGACGAGAATTTAGGCGAGAACACAGTAGCTCAGGTTTACCAGACAGGCTACAAGTTAAATGACAAGATAATCCGTCACGCAATGGTTGTCGTTGCAAACTGTGACTGATATAAATTAGTATTAAATTTTTCAAACATACATTGGAGGAATTAATTATGGCAAAAACAATCGGTATTGACTTAGGTACAACTAACTCATGTGTAGCAGTAATCGAAGGCGGCGAGCCTGTAGTTATCGCTAACGCAGAAGGCGCTAGAACAACACCATCAGTAGTAGCTTTTTCTAAGACAGGCGAAAGACTCGTAGGTCAGGTTGCTAAGCGTCAGGCTATCACAAACCCTGACAGAACAATCTCTTCTATCAAAAGAGAGATGGGTACAAATTACAAAGTAAACGTAGACGATAAGTCTTACACACCACAGGAAATTTCTGCTATGATTTTACAGAAGCTCAAGGCTGACGCAGAAGCATACCTCGGCGAGAGTGTATCATCAGCAGTTATCACAGTTCCTGCATACTTCACAGACGCACAGCGTCAGGCTACAAAGGACGCAGGTAGAATCGCAGGCTTAGAGGTTAAGCGTATCATCAACGAGCCTACAGCTGCTGCTCTTTCATACGGTATTGATAAGGAAAACGACCAGAAGGTTATGGTATACGACTTAGGTGGCGGTACATTCGACGTATCTATCATCGAAATCGGTGACGGTGTACAGGAAGTTTTAGCTACAGCTGGTAACAACCGTCTCGGTGGTGACGACTTTGACCAGAGAATTATAGACTGGATGGTTAGAGAATTCAAGGCTGAAACAGGTGTTGACCTCGTTTCAGATAAGATGGCTATGCAGAGATTAAAGGAAGCTGCAGAGAAGTCAAAAATCGAGCTTTCAGGTGTGACAACATCTAACATCAACCTTCCATTTATCACAGCAGATGCTACAGGTCCTAAGCACTTAGACCTCACACTTACAAGAGCAAAGTTTAACGAGCTCACAGCAGACCTCGTTGAGAAGACAATGGGCCCTGTTCGTACAGCTCTTTCTGACTCAGGCCTCCAGATTTCTGAAATCGACAAGGTTCTCATGGTTGGTGGTTCATCCCGTATTCCTGCAGTTCAGGACGCAGTTAAAGCACTCATCGGCAAAGAGCCATTCAAGGGCATCAACCCTGACGAATGTGTTGCTATCGGCGCTTGTATCCAGGCAGGTGTTTTAGGCGGTGAGGTTGACGGTCTCTTACTCTTAGACGTTACTCCGCTTTCTCTCGGTGTTGAGACAATGGGCGGTATCATGACAAAGATTATCGACAGAAACACAACAATCCCTACAAAGAAGAGCCAGATTTTCTCTACTGCTGCTGATAACCAGACACAGGTTGAGATTAACGTACTTCAGGGTGAGCGTGAGTTTGCTCGCGACAACAAGCAGCTCGGTCTTTTCGCTCTTACAGGTATCGCTATGGCTCCACGTGGTATTCCACAGATTGAGGTTACTTTTGACATCGACGCTAACGGTATCGTTAACGTATCAGCTAAAGACCTCGGCACAGGCGCAGAGCAGAAGATTACTATCCACTCATCTTCAAATATGAGCAAGGACGACATCGATAAGGCTGTAAAAGAGGCTGAACAGTTCGCAGCTGAAGATAAGAAGAGAAGAGAAGAAGTTGACATCAAAAACGAGGCTGAGCAGGTAGCATACCAGGCAGAAAAGCTCGTTGCTGATAACGGCGACAAGCTCGAAGAGGCTGACAAGAATACAATCAACACAAAGGTTCAGGCTACAAAGGATGCTATCGCAGGCGGTGATATCGAGGCTATCAAAACAGCTAAGGACGACCTTATGAAGTCTTTACAGGAAATCGGCGCTAAGCTTTATCAGGCAGCAGCTGCTCAGCAGCAGGCACAGGGCGGTGCCCCAGATATGGGCGCAGACCCAACTCAGGGCACAAATGCTGACCCTAACGTATACGACGCTGATTACACAGACGTTGAGTAATAAAATTTAAGTTTTACACTATAGCACAGGCGGTGACTCGGGTTTCCGAGCCACCTGTTTGTGTGTAAAAGTGAGTTATAAAGCAGGTGAACCCTTTTGGCAGATAAAAGAGATTACTACGAAGTCTTAGGCATTAACAAAGGTGCTTCAGATGATGAAATAAAAAAAGCATACAGACAGTCGGCGAAGAAGTATCACCCTGACCTTCATCCGGGTGACGCAGAAGCTGAAGCAAAGTTTAAAGAGGTAAACGAAGCGTACGAGGTTCTGTCCGATAAGGATAAGAAGCAGAGATACGACCAGTATGGTCACGCTGGCGTTGACCCTAACTACGGCGCAGGCGGTGGAGCGTATGGCTCTCCGTTTTCTCAGGATATCGACTTTTCCGATATTTTCAGCTCTGTTTTCGGCGGTTTCGGCGGATTTTCGGGCAGACGTTCAGCTAATCCGAATGCTCCTCGTAGAGGTGGCGACGTTGAGACAACAGTGTACATCTCTTTTGAAGAGGCTGCTATGGGCTGTAAAAAGACGGTGGAATATCAGGCTGTTACTAACTGTACTGAGTGTCACGGCACAGGTGCTGCTGCAGGCACTCAGCCAAAAACCTGTCCTACTTGTGGTGGACGCGGTCAGGTGACTGTTAATCAGCGTACACCTTTCGGCGTTGTTCAGACTTCCCGTGCCTGTGACACATGTAAAGGTCAGGGCAAAATCATCGAAAAGCCATGTCGTGCTTGTAACGGCGCAGGTAAAACACGAAAGAAGAAGTCGGTTGAAATCAACATTCCTGCAGGTATTTCAGACGAGCAGGTATTAAACGTTTCGGGTCATGGTAACTCGGGCACAAATGGTGGTCCAGCAGGCGATTTACACGTGTATGTTGGTGTTCGCCCTCACCCTGTTTTTGAACGCAGAGGCGATGACGTGTGGTGCGAACTTCCGATTACTTTTGCTCAGGCGGCTCTCGGCGGTGAAGTTACTGTACCGACACTTTACGGTAAAGTAAGCTACAACCTCCACGAGGGTACACAGCCGAATGATATTTTCAAGCTCAAAGGTAAGGGTATACAGCACCTCCACTCAAAGAGCAAGGGCGATCAGTACGTAAAAATTGTTATCGAAGTACCGAAGAACTTAAGCTCAAAGCAGAAGGAAATCATTCGTGAATTCGATAAGACAAGTAGTGACAAAAACTACGCAAAACGCAAGACGTTTAAACAAAAACTTAAAGATTTGTTCTGATATAAAAAAGCAGCGGCGGAAAATCCGTCGCTGTTTATTGTTGCAAAAAATAAATTGTGTTGTATAATTAACTAAGAACTTCTGAAAGGATGTCACTTATGGAATGGACACAAATTACGATTATCGTAAAGCCTCAGGATGTTGATCTTGCGGGTGATATAGCGAATATGACCGTGCCGTACGGTATTTATATTGAAGACTACACTGATCTCGAACAGGGTGTTCAGGAAATTGCGCACATTGATTTAATCGACGAGGATCTTCTGAAAAAAGACAGAGATGTTGCGAAAATCCACATATACATCGATCCTGAAGAAAGCCCACAGGAAGCGATTGCTTTCCTGACAGAGCGTTATATGGCAGAGGGTATCGAGCATAAAATCGAAGAAGAAAAGTGCGAGGAAGACGATTGGCTTAATAACTGGCGTAAGTATTTTAAGCCTACCGAAGTCGGCGAAAAACTTCTCATCTGTCCTAGCTGGTACGATTTAGAGGATACAAACGGCAGAATTGTGCTGGACATCGACCCTGGTCTTGCTTTCGGTACAGGTAAACACGAGACAACCCGTCTGTGTCTTTCTACTCTTGAAAAGTATGTGGATGATGGCTCAACTGTTTTAGACGTAGGTTGCGGTTCAGGTATCTTAGGTATCGCGTCTATTTTACTCGGTGCGAAAAGCGCTTTCGGCGTTGACATTGACCCTATGGCTGTACGCACCGCAAAAGAAAACGCTGTGGTTAATAAAGTCGAGGATAAATTCTCCGTTGTGTGCGGTGACCTCACCGAAAAAGTAGAGGGTAAATACGATATTATTGTTGCAAATATCGTAGCAGATGCTATAATATTCTTGTCAAAAGGCGTAAAAGAGTTTATGAGAGATGATACTGTATACATTATGAGCGGTATCATTGACACGAGACTTTCTGATGTCGAAGAAGCGTTAAAGAATGACTTTACTATAATCGACGAGATTTTTGACAATGGCTGGTACTGTATAGTAGCAAAAGCAAAGTGAATTTCGCCTTGCTGATATAAATTTATCTGAATATTGGAGGATTTCTTATGAAAAAATCAAGCAGAGAGAAGCTTAATCTGTTCTTCTCAGCATTTTTAGTTATTGGTTATATTGTTTGTGCGTACTTCTTTATGACACTTACAAGCAATATGAAAGACGGAGTAGGCAACCTTATCAGCGCAGGTGTTTTCGTGCTCTTCGGTCTTATCGTTTTCTATGCGACTCGAGTAGGCGAGGGTGTTCCTGTTAAGCGTTTTTCACCTATCGTTTTATTTGTGCTCGACCTTCCTGCACTTTTAATCATTTTAGCAGCTTTACTTCCTGCATTCCCACTCCACAATATTCTTGTTGACGCTGATGCAGTATGGATGCTCGCTGCTATCGCTTTAGGTTACGGTATTCCTTTTGCTTTCCTTTCAGGCTTCGAACTTATCGAAGAGGTTGAAGAGGAAGAAGAGCTCAACGTAGTTGTTGAGGGCGGTATTGCTCAGGAGCTTTCTGCAGCAGAAGAAACAGCAGAAGAAACTGAAGAAGTTGCTGACGAAGTAGCTGATGAGCAGGATGTAAAAGAGCTCGAGGCATTAGACGGCGCAGAAGCTGAATAATTCAGGTTATAAAATTCAAGGGACGGGCTATAGTTCGTCCCTGATATTTTGAAAAGAGGTAAATTGTAATGGGATGCACACACGATTGTTCTTCTTGTGGTGAAAACTGTGCTTCACGCACAGCTCCACAGGACTTAATCGAAAAATTAAACGCGATGAGCTCTGTAAAAAAGGTCATCGGTATTGTATCAGGTAAAGGCGGCGTAGGTAAGAGCTTAGTCACTTCTTCTTTAGCTGTTGAGCTTAACCGTCGTGGCTACAAAACTGCAGTACTCGACGCTGATATTACAGGTCCATCTATTCCGAAAGCTTTTGGTATCAAAGAAAAAGCGCTTGGCAACGAGTTTGGTATTTTACCACGTACAACAAAAACAGGTATCGACATTATGTCAATTAACCTGCTTTTAGAAAACGACACAGACCCTGTTGTATGGCGTGGCCCTGTTATCGCAGGTACAGTAAAGCAGTTCTGGAGCGATGTTATCTGGAAAGATGTTGACTATATGTTTGTTGATATGCCTCCGGGAACAGGCGACGTTCCGCTTACTGTTTTCCAGTCACTTCCGCTTGATGGTATTGTTGTCGTAACATCTCCTCAGGAGCTTGTATCAATGATTGTAGCTAAAGCTATCAAGATGGCTGATATGATGAACGTTCCTGTACTCGGCGTTGTTGAGAATATGAGCTATTTTGAGTGCAAAGAGTGTAAAGCTCAGCACAAGATTTTCGGTGAGAGCCACATCGACGAGATTGCAAAGGAATTTGGCACACAGGTACTCGCTAAAGTTCCTATGGACCCATCTCTCGCAAAGTGTGTTGACACAGGTTCAATCGAACTTTTCGTTGGCGACTACTTCGAAAATGCGGTTAATGTTATCGAGGACAATCTCTCAGTAAAATAATAAAAAATGCGTACAGCCTCCTTGTCTAAAGGAGGCTGTTTTTGTTAATAATACTTTCGGTGATATTAATGGAAGAGTTACCGAAAAAAGCAAAAGCTGTTATGGGAATTTACGCTGTTGCGATTAGCGCGTTAGAAGGCACAGTCACATTTTTTGGATTACACAGGGATGATATTATTGTCATAACCGTAGCGGTTGTGATTGTGGCGCTTGCGTCGTCGTATGTGTATATAGTGCTATTTTTCAGACACTACAGATACTCGATTTGCGACGGTGTGATAATAATAAAAAAAGGTGCCCTCTTTAAGAGAAGACACCTAATTTATATTAACAAAATCAGTTCAATCACTGTTCGTGAAAGTTTCGTGCACCGATGGTTTAAACTGTGTACGATTATTTTTTACGTGCAGGGAACTGTCGTACGACTTTCGTTCGTTCCTGTCGAAAAATCAGCACATCTGAAGGAAATTCTTGATAGCCGCGATTGATTTGTCAGCAGCTAAAAATCTGAATTCCATAAAGTCCATAAACTGGTTCTCGTCAAAGTCGTCGGAGATACAGCGTAAAATCGCACATTCAACTGAGTTTCTGTAGCAAACCTGAGCGACAGCGCCACCCTCCATTTCACACGCAAGAGCTGAGAATTCGTCAGCGATACTCTGTCGCATTTCTTTGTGCGCTACGAAAATGTCGCCTGTTGCAATTCTGCCAATCTTAACGTTGGTGTTTTCTAAATTTTCACACGCTTTGAAGAGTTTTTCAGCTACAGCTTCGCTGACAGGAATATCGATTCTTGTTTCGTCGTTGTACTGGATAAGACCTTTCGGGTCACCCATCTGTGTGCCGTCAAAATCGTGCTGAACACAGTCTTTTGAGATAACGATGTCGCCGATTTTAAGCTCTCTTGAAATTGAACCTGCGATACCTGAGTTAATGATAACGTCTGGGTTGTATTTATCAATCATAACCTGAGTGGACATAGCAGCATTTACCTTGCCGATTCCGCACTCGGTCATAACAATTTCTTTACCATTTATCGTGCCCGAAACATACTTCATTTTAGCGTATGTTTCTTCTTTTTTGTTTTCCAGAAGTTTTGTCAAACCCTC
>JAFOED010000138.1 GCA_017380355.1 Ruminococcus sp.
AACAACCAGAGATTCAAGGCTATCATAGAAGCTAATAAAGAAATCATCTGGTACTCAGGTCATACACACATCGACTTCAGAGAGAACCAGAACTACAGCTCTGAAAACGGCACATCATGCCATATGGTGCACATTCCGTCTGCTTGTAACACAGCAAGCTACGTAAAAGACGAGAACGGCAACAAATACTTAGGCACAAGCACAGACTACACATTCTACGACGACGCTACACAGGGCTACATCGTCGACGTATTCGATGGTGCTACAATCTTAAACGGCACAAACCTCTATTATAATAAGATTTATCCAAAGTACACATACTTAATCGAAGAGGGCGAGCCTATCGAGAGAGAAACAGAAGAGACACAGCCTCGCCCAACACAGCCTGTTCCTACACAGCCTGAGTTTGAAGACGGACAGAAGATTTATTGCATCAACTCTACTAACTGGGCTGAAATTTATACTTATACATGGCCTACAGGCGGTAACGGTACTGTTGCTTGGCCTGGTTACCCAATGACAAAAACTTCTCAGACAGTAAACGGTTTTGCTGTTTACGAAGCGACGGTTGACACTACTCACACTAACGTGATTTTCAACAACAATGACAGCGGTTCACAGACAAGCGACCTTACTATTGTGGCTGACCAGTATTACGATTTAAAGTCAGGCACATGGTACGCTTCTCTTGACGATGTTCCTGAGCTTAACGCTCTTGCGACAGACCGTTATCTCGTTGGTGAGTTCAACGGTTGGAGCACAATTGCTAACGAGTTCAAGTTAAACGCAGAGGGTGACTCTACTGCTTACGTTACTATGACTCTGGAAGCTAACAAAACATACCAGTTCAAGGTAGTAAGAGAGGGTACATGGACAAGTTGTTCTACTCCTATTACAGACTCTGTAGAAGGTCTTACATTCTCTAAATCAGTCAGCGGCAACGCTAAAATCACAACAAAAGAAGCAGGCGACTATGTGTTCTCATTTGGTATTGCTTCTTCACAGCTCGGTGTTGTATACCCTGAACCTGTTGAAGAACCTTCAAGCGAAGAACCAACACAGCCTCCTTCATCTGAAGAACCTTCAGTTGAGCCTTCAAGTGAGTCACCATCAGTTGAGCCTATCATCTACGGTGACGTCAACGGCGACGGCGGTGTCGCTATTATTGACGCTACTCTCATTCAGCGTCACGTTGCTAAAATTATTACGCTGACAGACGAGCAGAAGGAAAGAGCAGCGGTTAGTGGCAACGCAGAGCCAGCGATTGTTGACGCTACTCTTGTACAGCGCCATGTTGCAAAAATCATCGACAAATTCCCTGTGGAAAAGGTTAAGTTTGTCGCTACAGTTTCTGCAGATGAGTCAGACGAAGATGTATTCAAGAAAGCTACAGACTATCTCGCAAAATACTTCCAGTACGCTTCGTACGACACATATCAGGCATTAAAGAAGGTTGTCTACAAGTACAAGGATACTGACACAACAGCTCTCTCTGATGAAGCTAAGACAGAACTCAGCGGTGCAATCGCAGATTTCGATGCACTCAGAGAAAAGGTACATCAGCAGACAGTATACTTCACTGACGGTAACGCCTACGGAAACATCCGTGCGTACTACTTCAACTCTGCTACAGACGCAATCGTTGAGGCGTGGCCGGGACAGATTGGTTCGTATATCCAGACAAACTCATACGGACAGAATATTTACGCTGTAACACTCAACTTCTCAAAATATGACACAATCGTATTCAGTAGCGACGGCAACAACAAAACTGCAGACATCGCTTTAGATGGATGTTCCGGTAAGCTTTATTATCCGACAGAGCTAAACGCTGACGGTGCGTGGGATGTTGCTGAGACTACATTCAAGCAGATGTGGTACGGCGAACAGCAGGAAGAAGTCGGCGGTGATGTAGCAGAAGATGTTACTATCTACTTTACTGACACTTTAGGCTGGAGTGCTGTTAACTGCTATTACTGGGCAGGATCTAAAAACAACACATGGCCTGGTCAGCAGATGGAGTTTGTGAGAAACAACTCTCAGGGTCAGTCGATTTACTCTATGACACTTCCTGCTGGTGCGTCAGTTGTATTTAATGATGGAAACGGCACACAGAGTACTGACATTGTGGGTGTCACAGGTGGAACAGGATATTATCTCACAACTTTAAGTTCAGGTAAATACCTCTACGAAACCTACACCTACGGCGAATAATCATAATAAAATAAAGCACCTCGTGTAAGGGCGGCGCTGTATTGCACCGCCCAACCTCGGGGTGCTTTTTTCATATATTAAGATTTTGTGAACTTTTGGTTTTCGGGGTTGTAATTACTATTTTTATGTGATAAAATCCCAACAGATTAATTCGAAACGAGGTGAAATCATGGACGGCAGTAGTAGTTGGTATTCTACAGATGTGTTCTTATATTGTAGTACTTTGGACAGCTACGCGTTGTCTGTGGTTTGATGCGCCTTTTTTAAGCGTTTATATACAGTATAAGACCATTGTCTGTGCATCCACTTTACTCCACGTTTTTTGGCGGTTGTGATGTATGACAGTGGTATTTTTATGCCCTTTTTCATCACAGTCCGTCTTTGCTAAAAGAAAGTAAAGGAGGCACTAGAGATGAACAAAGTGTTGAAGAGAAGCGGTTTTTTCGCTAATGTAATTTCAAAGGATTTTAAAGGTTTATTTTCACTGAAAACAAAGGCGGTGGAAATTGAGAAAAACGACATCAACGAGCCAGTGACCAGCGGAGCATTAAGACGACTTCCGTGGCTTGTTATTCTGCTTATTTTAGGAACTGGGGTTTCGGCTACTGTCGGTGCGTTTGAGTCAGTGCTGAAGCAACTGCCTATTATTATGTGTTTTCAGTCGCTGATACTCGATATGGCAGGAAACGTCGGCACACAGTCGCTCGCTGTGGCGATAAGAGTGTTGATGGACAAGGAAGTAGGATTTAAAAAGAAGCTCAAACTAGTTATAAAAGAGTGTAACATCGGACTTGTAAACGGCGTAATCCTTGGCGTTTTGTCTTTTGTGATAATCGGAGTGTATCTGAGCGTGACACAAAATGAAGTGCGTTTCGCTTTTTCGGTTTCTGCGTGTCTTGGGGTTGCGATGGTTGTGGCGATGACGGTTTCGTCTTTTGCCGGTACAATAATTCCTGTCGCTTTCCAGAAAGTCGGAATTGACCCTGCAGTTGCGTCAGGTCCGCTGATTACTACAGTTAACGATTTAGTAGCGGTCGTGACATATTACGGCATTTCGTGGCTGATACTGATTCACTTTATGCACCTTGGTTGACTTAATAAAAGTAAAAGCACCCTTAATTTCAAAAGGGTGCTCTTTTTATGTAGTGATATTAATTTGTAGCTTTTTTGCTGGATAAAATCATCTTGCCTTCGTGGTCGGTTGTATACTCGCCTTTCGGGATAATTTCGCTAATCGGCACTATGTCATAGCCTTTGTTTTTTATAGCTTTTATAATCTCAGGCAGAGCGGCAGGGGTGTTTTCAGCACCGTTGTGAAGCAGGATTATTGACCCCGGACAGAGCTTTTGCTCGATTCTTTGCACCATATCATCGACACTCGGATTTTTCCAATCAAGAGAGTCGATGTTCCACTGTGTACAATACATCTGTTGCTCTTTACAGTTAATAACGAGTTTGTTGTCATACTCGCCGTACGGCGGTCTAAACAGCGTTACATCCTTGTTCGTGATGGCTTTTATTTTCTCATTACAGCTTATGATTTCGTCAATCTGTTCTTCTTTTGAAAGCTCAGACATATGAGCGTGGGTGTCCGAGTGATTGCCGACATCGTGACCCCGAAGAGC
This sequence comes from Ruminococcus sp., assembly GCA_017380355.1. Classification (GTDB taxonomy): domain Bacteria; phylum Bacillota; class Clostridia; order Oscillospirales; family Acutalibacteraceae; genus Ruminococcoides. Next base: position 3,840 of record JAFOED010000138.1, read on the forward strand.
GATTTCTTTTACCGATTGCGGGTAGCTCTCGACCCAGTCGCCAACGAGGAAAAAAGTTGTTTTCACGTCGTGTTCGTCGAGAATATCGAGAAGAGTTTCGGTCTGTTCGTTACCCCACGCGGCATCAAAAGAAATCGAGCACACTTTTTTGTCTGTTTCAACGTAGTAAATAGGAATCTCACGCTCTTGTGTCAAAGTCTGTACAGCAAGTGTTGCTGTTCTAGTCGTCACCATTATAGCGAACACCGAGATAAGTATGCAGAAAAATATGCTTAAAAGTCCTTTTTTAGTAATAGTAAAAACTCTCAAAAAAATCCCCCTGTAAAGCTTATGCCTACAGGGGGTATTTTAGCACTTATTTAGTTTTGAATCTCCCATGTGATTCCGTCTTTTGAGTCTTTAACCACTACGTGCATAGCGTTGAGTTCATCTCTGATAGCGTCTGCTGTAGCCCAATCTTTGTTAGCACGAGCTTCAGTTCTTTTTGCGATAAGCTCTTCGATTTTCTTAACGTCTACTGACTCGTTTTCAGCCTGTTTTTCAGCTTTTACCTTGTTAGCTTCTTCGATGAGATTGAGGCTTAAAACCTTGTCGAAATCTGCGATGAGGTAGAGCTTTGTCTTATCGTTAGTCTTAGCCTTTAACACGTCGTAAACGCTTGTTAAACCTAAAGAAGTATTGAGGTCGTTGTCCATACTCTCCTTGAATTTTGCGATATACTGAGAAGCGACTTCCATATCAACCTCGCCGTCGTCTTTGAGATTTGCGATGCGGTTAACGAGCTTGTTGTACGCGATAACGGTGTTGTCTAAGATGTCGAAGTCGAACATCAGAGGCTTTCTGTAGTGTGACTGTAAGCAGAACATTCGGTAAGCAAGCGGATTGTAGCCTTTTTCCTCAAGCAGAGAAACTGTGAGGAATTCGCCTTTTGACTTACTCATTTTACCGCGTCTGTCTAAAAGGTGGAGTACGTGGAACCAGTACTTACACCACTGGTGACCGAGATATGCTTCAGACTGAGCGATTTCGTTTGTGTGATGTGGGAAAGCGTTGTCAACACCACCGCAGTGAATGTCACAGTACTCGCCCAAGTGTTTAATAGAAATCGAGCTGCACTCGATGTGCCAGCCTGGGTATCCGATGCCCCATGGTGAATCCCACTTAAGTTCCTGGTCGTCGAACTTAGACTTTGTGAACCATAAAACGAAGTCGGTTTTGTTTTTCTTAGCGAGGTCTTCTTCTACGTCGTCACGTACGCCAACCTCGAGGTCTTCTTCTTTCTGGTTGCCGAAAACGT
>JAFOED010000139.1 GCA_017380355.1 Ruminococcus sp.
GTAAAGGTTGAAGAAATCACCGACCATAAAATGCATAGTGAACACTACGAAATCCCTAAAGAAACAGCTAAGCTCATAAAGAAAACAAAAGAAAACGGAAAGCGAGTTATTGCTGTAGGTACTACATCATGCAGAACGCTCGAGAGTGTCGCTACAAAGCACGGAGAAATATGTGAATGTGAAGGATTTACTGATATTTTCATATATCCCGGTTATGAATTCAAAGTGCTCGACGGATTAGTTACCAACTTCCATTTGCCTGAAAGTACACTTATTATGTTAGTATCGGCTTTTTGTGGATACGAAAACACCATGAACGCATATAAAATCGCTGTTGAAGAGAAATATAGATTTTTCTCTTTCGGCGATTCAATGATAATCTTATAGAGGTAGAACATGTATAAACTTATTAAACAAGAAGGATCAGCAAGACGAGGCGAATTCACTACACCTCACGGCACAGTACAGATGCCTGCATTTATGAATGTTGCTACCTGTGGTGCTATTAAAGGTGGTTTATCCGCACTCGATTTAAAAAGCATCGACACTCAGGTTATGTTGTCAAATACATATCATCTCCACCTTCGTCCGGGTGATGAAACAGTTAAAAAACTCGGTGGTCTACATAAAATGACAAACTGGGATGGAGTAATCCTCACAGATAGTGGTGGATTTCAGGTGTTCTCACTCGCTAAGCTTCGAAACATAAAAGAAGAAGGCGTATACTTCAATTCACACATCGACGGACGTCGGATTTTTATGGGTCCTGAAGAGAGTATGCAAATTCAGTCAAATTTAGGCTCTACAATCGCTATGGCTTTTGACGAGTGTGTAGCTAACCCATCTGAATACTCATACACTAAGGATTCAACACATCGTACAACAAGATGGCTCGAGCGCTGTATAAAGAAAATGGACGAGCTGAACAATCTTGATGATACAATTAATAAAGAGCAGATGCTCTTCGGTATCAACCAGGGTGGTGTATACAAAGACTTACGTGTTGAACATATGAAAGTAATCAGAGAGTACGACTTACCAGGTTACGCTATCGGTGGTCTGGCTGTTGGCGAAACAGCGGAAACAATGTACGAAATCATCGACGCAGTCGAGCCGTTTGCTCCAAAAGACAAACCACGTTATTTAATGGGTGTAGGTACTCCGGTTAACATTTTAGAAGGTGTATATAGAGGAATCGACCTTTTCGACTGTGTAATGCCGTCGAGAAACGCAAGACACGGACATCTGTTCACCTGGGAAGGCATCATCAACATTAACAACGCAAAATATGAGCTTGATGACTCCCCTATCGATAAAACCTGTACTTGTCCTACCTGTCAGAACTTCTCCAGAGCTTATATCAGACATCTTATGAAGGCAAACGAGATGCTTGGAATGAGACTTGCTGTTATGCATAATCTTCATTTTTACAACCACCTTATGGAAAGAATCAGAGAAGAGCTCGACAACGGTACATACACACAGTTTTATCTCAAGTACAGAGAAATCTTAGGTAAACGTATATAACGCTTGCTTTTTATAATTTATGCTGATATAATATCACTTGTATATTTTAATTGAAAGGATGTTTTAATATGTTTGGTGCAGAAGGCGGTATGGGCGGTATCGGAATGATCGCTATTTACGTTCTTATTTTTGCTGCTATGTATTTCTTCCTTATCAGACCTAACTCAAAGAAAAAGAAGGCTGAAGAGGAAATGAAGAAGAGCATCACTATTGGTGATGACGTTACAACAATCGGTGGTATCGTTGGTAAAATCGTTGCTGTAAAAGATGACGAAGATGCTTACATCATCGAGACAGGTACAGACAGAGCAAAGATCAAAATCAGAAAATGGGGCATTTCAAGTGTTGACAACAAACCAGACCCATTAACTGTTGCTAAAGAACAGAAAGCTAAAGAAAAAGCTGAAAAGAAAGCTGCTAAAGAAAAAGCTAAGGCAGATAAAAACAATCAGTTATAATAATAAAAAAGTTCACCTCTGAATACATTTGTATCAGAGGTGATTTTTTTGCACAATTTTTCATTAAATAAATCTTTCATTAAAGCATTGATAGTAGGAAGCGTTGTTTCTCTTTGTATCATTGTAGTATTACTGTGTATTATGAGTGCCGTATTATTAGGCGTTTCGATGTTACCATATGAATACTTAAGTTATATAATGCTGATTTTCGACGCTATAGCTGTTTTTATCGGATCTTATGTCGCAGCACGAATCAACAAAGAAAGCGGACTTTTTATAGGTCTACTAAACGGTGGTATCGTCTTTATCGCAATACTTATAAGTGGTTTTTGCGTTTCACCTGAAACGCTTAGTATAGTTACATTACTAAAAGCTGTAATCATTCTCGTATTTTCAAGCTTAGGTGGTATAAAAGGAGTAAATACGAAAGAAAAAATCCACATCCGTTAATCGATGTGGATTTCATTTTCATTGAATATCAAACAAATATCTTGTGGCAGCTGTGCTACAACCTCGATATTTTCGGATGTAATCGGATGTACGAATGATACTTTGTAACAATGAAGAGCCTGTCGTTTTATATTCTCTAGACTTCCACCATACATATCATCACCCGCAAGCGGGAAACCTACACTACTCATATGACAGCGAATCTGATGTGTACGACCTGTTTCAAGAATAAATCGTGTTAATGTATGTGAACACTTTGAAAAAACAGGAAAGTAATGTGTTACAGATCTCGCTCCATCATCACTTACAACGCGCTGTATCGAACGTCCTTCCATAACTTTAATCGGTTTATCAACAGTACCGCTACACAAAATTTCTCCTTCGCAAGCAGCTATGTACTCTTTTATTACAGTACTAGGAAGGCTGTTGGCACAAAATCTGTCCTTAGCAATAAGCACACAACCAGAAGTGTCTCTATCAATTCTGTTAATAGCTCGGAAAGTGTAGCTCTCCCCTTTTTTGCCTGCGTAATATCTGAGAATATTAGCAAGAGTATCTTCCTGATGAATTTTCGTCGGGTGAACCGGCATAAACGGAGGCTTATTAACAACAATTATATACTCATCTTCAAAAAGAATATCGAGTTCACCTTTTATAGGTTTAATCTCGTTAACATCATCAGGCATTGCGAGCACAACGACATCACCTGCGGTTAACACATCATTTGTCTTAAGCAACTCACCATTTCTTGATATACCCAAGGTAGTACGCTTCAATTTAGATAATGTACGAGCTGAAACATTACAATGACGACGCAAAAAGGTTTTTGTGTCAATTTTATCGCATTCTGTTGGTACTATGAATTCAATTGTTTTTTCTCTATTGGAATTATAACTAACATTCATATTTTCACCACAATAAAAAGTGCAAAACACAGCTGTAAAAGAATAACAAGCGGAATACCGAGCATAAACTTAAGTTTACGCGTTTTGTGTCGGATGATAAGCATAGTGATATACATAGCAATACTACCGCCCAGTACAGACAATATAAAAAGAGCTCTTTCACTAACTCTGCGCTTGCTACGAATAGCGTTTATTTTATCAATAACTGTTACAACAATAGATATCAGGCTGATTAATATTAAATAAGTAAGTAAAATTATATATAACATAAAAAATCCTTGGATGTGATTATTATTAAATACAGGTTTATAGCAATTGTTCTCTCTATTTTGTTTCTTTTACTAAGCGTTTTTTCAGTTAGCAAACTAGAGGATAAAACGCAAAACAATAATGTATCTACAAAAGATCAAACTGCATATTATATGAAAGGAATATGGGTAAGCTATATTACACTCGATATGCAA
>JAFOED010000140.1 GCA_017380355.1 Ruminococcus sp.
AAAGACCATAAGCAGATTTTCGCTTACTCTTTTGCTGATTTTTATATTACTTCACTGTCGCTTGATTCCAAGGGTAAAACCGCAGTTTTAAGTGGTGTTTCTGCACACGACGGCAGTCAGCTGAGTTGTGTTTATCTTTTGGACTTCAAGAAAGAAGAACCTGTAGTTTTCGAAGAAATTAACGATAATATCCTCTACTATGTAGAACACTTGAATAATAACTATTGTTGTATTATCGGAGAAAAAGCGTGCTATACACTAAACGCACGTACAAAGTCGATGAAAACTACTAACTATGACGGAAAGACTCTGACTGCTTTTGATGTCAATACGGACACAGACACATTCTCGCTGTCGCTTTCCCGTAGCGGTGACGGTCGTATGTGTGATGTTTTCTCATTCTCGACTTCCGGTGCATTAAAACACGAGTTCTCTACTGAGCTGATGATTCGCTCACTCAGTACGTATAAAAATCGTGTTGCAGCACTTACTACAGATACTCTGTATCTTTACACAAAGGACGGTCACGAGCTAAGCGCTGAGACCGCAGGACTTGCACCTCACAGCGCTGTATTGTACTCCACAAACGACGCGTACATCCTAGGCGCAAGCGAAATCAGGAGGCTTGACCTGTAATGATACTTGATGTCATTATCATCGTTTTACTCATTATTTCGCTTTTTGTCGGCTACAAGCTCGGTGCGGCACGAGTTATACTTTCGCTTTTAGGTTATGTATTCGCACTTTTTGTAGCTACTTTTCTAGGTGAATACTTAAGCTCAGTTTTGTATGACAGCTTTGTTTCACCATCTGTGATAGATGTTGTAACACAGGCTTTGAACGCTGAGGTCTATGATATCAACTCGGCTGTGAGCGAACTGCCTTTGATAGCGCGTTTTTCGCTTTTTGTAACAGGTTATGATTTGAACTCAGCGATTACGGGTGATGGGGGAGTTACCACTTCGCTTGCAATAGCAATAGAAAGTGCGCTCAAACCTGTAGTCCAAGCAGTTTTAAGTGCTGTACTGATTTTTATACTATTTTTTGCTGTATACTTTATATATCGTCTGACTATTTACAAACTTCTGATTAAAATATTCAGACTTCCTTTACTCAGATTTTTTAACAGTTTGTTTGGAGCGGTTGGAGGAGTTTTGATACTCACGTTGTTTGTGAGCTTATTCGCTCTGATACTTAGAATTGTATCTCCTTTTGTTGAGCATATGCCGTTTATACTGTCTACATCAACAATTTACAATTCATACATATTTTATCACTTTTATAGTGGTAATATATTCTATAAACTGATATCTATACTGTAAGGAAAAGATTGCAAATGTCATTAGGAAAAAATAATTACACACCACAACTCGAAAGTTCGGGACAATCATCGCTCAGTAACCGAGCACTTACTATCCCTAACCTGATTTCTTTAATCCGAATTCTGCTGATCACTCCGTTTGTCGTTTTCTTTTTAGACAAGGAGTATCTTGTTGCTACTATTATCATCGTTGTGTCAGGTATCTCTGACTGTTTTGATGGTATGATAGCGAGAAAGTTCAACCAGGAATCTGAACTCGGTAAAATTTTAGACCCGCTTGCCGATAAGTTAACTTTACTTGCTGTCGGTGTTTGTATTGTTGTTGTCGAGCCGTATTTTCTGCCAATTGTCGTCATTTTAGTTGCTAAAGATGTGCTTATGCTTATCGGTAGCTCTAAAGTGGTGAAAAAAGGCATTATCGTACCTAAGTCGATGTGGTATGGAAAGCTAGGTACTGTGTTGTTTTACGTTTCAGTAACCTTCATCGTACTTGTGGAAGTACTGCAAAACGCAGAAGAACCGATTGTTTACATTTCTAAAGAAACTGGAATGGTTATTTCAATGGTACTTTTATCACTTACTGCGGCTGTTATGATTTTCGCACTCATTATGTACGCTAAGATGTACAAAGGAATTATGGAGAAGAGTGAGAGTGGAGATGAACACTCTGCTTCTATTACTGAGTAAATTTTTCGTTTTTACGATTTATATATTTATTTAAGGAGATTTTTATGATTTGTTCCAGATGTGGCAAACGCCCTGCTGTAGTTTTTGTTTCGACTAACAAAGCTGACGATCAGCCAAAGGGTTACTGCCTTTTATGTGCAAAAGAATTAGGTATTAAGCCTGTTGAGGACTTAATGAACAAGATGGGTATTTCCGCAGATGATTTGGAAGCTGTTCAGGACCAGATGGATACTATCATGGAGGGAATGAACGACCCATCAGATTTAAACGAGCTTGCTGAAACTTTGGGAGTAGCAGATATGGTGGAGCAGTTCTCTGCTGAAGATTTAGATCCTGATGCTGACCCTGATACCGATTTCACTCCGGGCGGTGCTCCGAGCTTCCCAAATTTCTTCAATATGTTTAACTCAGCACCGAAGAAAGATAAAGGCGAAAAGCAGGAGAAAGGCTCTAAAAAAGAGAAAAAGCAGAAGAACAGAAAGCATATCTCTCTGTATTGCTATGACTTAACTAAAAAGGCAAGAGAGGGTAATACAGACCGAGTTATCGGAAGAGATAAAGAAATCGAGCGTGTTATCCAGATTCTCTCTCGTCGTAGTAAGAACAACCCTTGTCTTATCGGTGAGCCTGGCGTAGGTAAAACAGCTATCGCCGAAGGTTTAGCGCTCAGAATCGCTCAGGGCGACGTTCCACAGCGCCTTAAGAATAAAGAAATCCACCTTTTGGACCTTACATCTCTTATCGCTGGTACGCAGTTCAGAGGCCAGTTTGAGAGCCGTATCAAGGGTCTTACTCAGGAAGTTAAAGAAGCAGGTAATATTATCCTCTTTATTGATGAGGTACATAACCTCGTTGGTACCGGTGACGCAGACGGCACGATGAACGCTGCTAATATCTTAAAGCCTGCGCTGTCCCGTGGTGAGATTCAGGTTATCGGCGCTACTACATTCAACGAGTACCGTAAGTATATCGAAAAAGATTCCGCGCTTGAGCGTCGTTTCCAGCCTGTTAAGGTCGGTGAGCCTAGTATCGCTGAATCTGTTGAGATTTTATCTGGTGTTAAGGATTACTACGAAGCACACCATCAGGTTTTAGTTTCTGACGCTATTGTTCGAAAAGCTGTTGTTTTCAGCGAGCGTTATATCAACGACCGCTTCTTGCCTGACAAAGCTATCGACTTGCTCGACGAATCCTGCGCTTGTGCAGCTCTTAGAAATAAAGATTTAGAAGAATTCCATCGCTTAAACGATGAGAAAAAGTCACTTGATCTGAAGAAAGAAGCTATTTCTACTGCTGATGAAATCGATTATGAAGCTTTAGCTACAGTTAACAGTGAGCTTGCTAAAATCGATGACAAACTCGAAAACTTAGACGAATCTTCACTTGTTGCATCAGTTACTGAAGAAGATCTAGCGAAAGTTATCGAGCTGTGGACAGGTATTCCGTCTACTCGAATCAGAGAAAACGAGCTTTTGAAACTTGCTGACTTCGACGTTAAACTTAAAGAGAAGATTATTGGTCAGGACGAAGCTGTAGACGCACTTTCTAAAGCTATTAAACGCTCCAGAGTACAGATTTCTCCTCGCAGACGTCCTGCATCATTCATTTTTGTAGGTCCTACCGGAGTAGGTAAAACAGAACTTGTAAAAGTTCTCTCGCAGGAGCTTTTCGATACTCCTGAGACTCTTATCCGACTTGATATGAGCGAATTTATGGAGAAGCATTCAGTGTCTAAGATCATCGGTTCACCTCCAGGATATGTCGGATACGACGAAGCAGGTCAGGTAACAGAAAAAGTTCGTCGTCGTCCGTATTCAGTACTTTTATTCGACGAGATTGAGAAAGCGCACCCTGATGTGCTCAACATCCTGCTCCAGATCTTAGACGAAGGAAAACTCACCGACGCTCACGGACGCTCTGTTGATTTCTCTAACACAGTTATCGTTATGACTTCTAACGCAGGTTCACAGAACCGCACTTCAGCTTTAGGCTTTGGTAAGAGCACTGACGATGCAGGCAAAGAGAAGGTTATGAAAGCACTTTCTGAATTCTTACGTCCTGAGTTTATCGCTAGAGTTGACGAGATTATTATCTTCTCATCACTTTCGAAAGAGTCGTTTGTAAAAATCGCTCACCTAATGCTTTCTGAGTATATCGAGACATTAGCTGAAAAGGGCATAGAGTTCAGATTTGATGACAAGGCGTGTGAGTATCTTGCAAACAAGTCTTGTGACGGAAATAGCGGAGCGCGTGATTTACGCAACTTAATCCGTAAAGAAGTTGAAGACAAAATCGCTCACGAGCTGATTATGGCAGGCGAGGGTAACCTGTCAGCAATCGCTATAACAGCAAGTGATAACGAGCTCGAAGTAAAATCTATATAAAAATAAGCAGGCGTGTAAAAAACGCCTGCTTTTTTAATAAAAACAAGGCGTGGATTTCTCCACGCCTTTATTTTTTAACCGTTATTGTCTGAGAACTGGCTGTTATAAAGTTTAGCGTATAAGCCGTCTTTTGCCATAAGTTCTTCGTGGTTACCAACCTCTAAGATATCGCCGTCCTGCATGTACAGTATGTTTTCAGCGTCCTTGATGGTCGAGAGTCTGTGAGCGATGATGAATGATGTCTTGCCCTTCATCATTTCGTTCATAGCTTCCTGAATCATAACCTCAGTACGTGTATCAACAGAAGATGTCGCTTCGTCTAAAATCATGATTGGTGGGTTGTTGAGCATAGCTCGAGCGATTGTTAAGAGCTGTCGCTGACCCTGAGCAATGTTACTTGCACCCTCAGAAAGTACGAAGTCATAGCCGCCCGGAAGAGTTCTGATGAACGCATCAGCTCTTGCTTTCTTAGCTGCTTCTTCGACTTCTTCGTCGGTTGCGTCGAGTTTGCCGTAACGGATGTTATCTCTGATAGTGCCGTTGTAAAGCCATGTGTCCTGAAGCACCATACCGAAGATTTCTCGAAGTCTGCTACGCTCCATATCGCGGATATCAACACCGTCGATTTTAATACCGCCTTTTCTGACGTCGTAGAAACGCATGATAAGGTTTACGAGTGTTGTCTTACCTGCACCAGTAGGACCTACGATAGCTGTCTTTTCGCCAGCACCGATTGTGATATCTAAGTCTGTGATAAGAGTCTGGTGTGGAAGATAGCCAAAACGAATGTGATCGAACTTAACTTCACCCTTGAGTTTTTCAGGGAACTTAGGGTTCTCTACATCAGGAACTTCTTCCTGCTCGTCTAAGAACTCGAAGATTCTAGCAGCTGCAGAGCCTGTAGCCTGAATAGTGTTAGTAATCTGCATTACCTGTGTGAGTGGCTGAGAAAACTGACGAAGATAAAGTGTGAACGACTGAATCATACCGATTGAAAGACCGCCTGCAATAGCGAGTATTACGCCGACGATACTAACAAGCGCGTAGCCGAGGTTAGTCATATTCTGCATAATAGGGGTGAGAGTACCCGCTAAGAACTGACCCTCTTTTGATGACTCGAAGAGTTCTTCGTTAGTCTTCTCGAATTCATCGATAACAGTTTCTTCTCTGCCAAATACAGTAACAACGTTGTGGCCTGAGTAGTACTCTTCTACAAAGCCGTTGAGTTTACCTGTACCGCCCTGCTGAGCGTTGAACTTCTGCTGTGATTTCTGTGCTATTTTAGCTGCAGCGTAAAGCGCAACAGGAACAATAGCTAAGCCCACAACTGTGAGGATAACGTTGATTTTAATCATTACAGCAAAGATGATTATGATAGTGAAAATCGCGTTTAATACCTGATAGATACTCTGCTGTAAAGAGTTTGAAACTGTGTCAACGTCGTTAGTAACACGGCTTAAAATGTCGCCGTATGAGTTAGTGTCGTAGTAGTTCATAGGAAGTTTAGAAAGCTTGTAGTCAACTTTCTTTCTTAAATCGTAGATGGTAGACTCAGCAACCGATACGATAAGAGATGTACCGATGTAAGATAAAATTGCGTTTAAGAGATAAGCGCCTAACATCAAAGCTATAAACTGGAGGAAAACTCCGTCTGGCTCTTTGCCAGAAAGAAGTCCAGTTAATGCGTCGGTTGCATTACCCATGAGCAGTGGCGCTGCAGCGTAAGCGATACAACCAAGCAAAATAACGATAATAGCAATAATGAGTTTGCCTCTGTATGGTTTCATACAAGCAAATAATCTCTTGTATGCACCGTTTCTCTTGGAAGGTTTAGCATTTTTCATATTATTCACCCTCCTTTGCAAGCTGAGAATCCACAATCTCTTTGTAAACATCACAAGTATTGAGAAGTTCTTCGTGTGTACCCATACCGACAACCTCGCCTTTTTCAACGACGATGATTCTGTCAGCGTCGATAATAGTTGAGATTCTCTGTGCAACGATAACAACAGTAGCTTCATTTGTTTCAGCAGAAAGCGCCTGTCTTAAAGATTTATCTGTCTTGAAGTCGAGAGCAGAGAAAGAGTCATCGAAAACATAGATTTCAGGTTTTCTGACGATAGCACGAGCGATTGCGAGACGCTGTCTCTGACCACCTGATACGTTTGTACCACCCTGAGAGATATGGGAGTGGAAACCGTCTTCTTTCTTCATAACGAAGTCGTACGACTGAGCAATCTTGACAGCTTCTTCGATTCTGTCCTCATCTGCGTTCTTGTCGCCGAACGCGATGTTAGAGTCGATAGTACCAGAAAATAGCACAGCCTTCTGTGGTACGAAACCGATTTTGTTTCTGAGTACTTCCATATCGTAATCTCTTACGTCAACACCGTCAACGAGTACCTGACCTTCTGTTACGTCATAAAGTCTAGGGATGAGGTTAACGATAGTGGATTTACCCATACCTGTACCGCCGATGATAGCAGTAGTCTCGCCAGGTTTAGCTTCAAACGAGAGATCTTTGATAGCAGGTACGTCAGCACCCGGATATGTAAACGAAACGTTTTTGAATGTGAGATAACCCTTTTTATCAGTATTATCTTTAGTTTCTTCACGATTCTGGATAGAAGACTCTGTCTCTAAAACTTCCTGTGCTCTTTTAGCAGCAGTTGATGCACGTGGAAGCTGAACGAAAACGAGAGTCAGCATAATAACAGCCATCATAATCTGCATGATGTACTGGATAATAGCCATAATCTCACCGATGTTGTAGTCAGCAGTGTGCTTGATAACATCCTGGTTAGCAGCCATCAAAAGTACCATAGCGGCTGTGAAAGAAAGAATAACTGTGAGAACTGGCATAACAGAGTTAGTAGTTCTCTGAAGCTTCATATTATTCTTTTTGTAGTCTCTGTTGATTTCATCAAACTTCTTTGACTCAAAGTCAACAGTACCGAAAGCACGGATAACTCTCACACCTGTGAGTTTTTCACGCATAACAAGGTTGATTCTGTCGATTTTACCCTGAATCTGTGTTGAAAGCGGAATAGCGATTTTTGCGATGATAACAAGTACAACGCACATAACAGGAATTGAGATAATCAGTACACTTGATAAGCTCGGTGAGCTTGTAATCGCTAAGATGATACCGCAGATGCACATAATAGGTGCCTGGATAGCGATTCTTAAGCACTGATTGAGGAAAGTCTGAATCTGACTGATGTCGTTGTTAGTTCTTGTGATAAGAGAAGAAGCAGAGAACTTGTCGATTTCAGAAAGTGAAAAGTACTGAACTTTTCTGAAAATCTTTGAACGTAAATTTCTGCCGACACCCATAGAAACAGTAGATGACAGCTTACTTGTGATGATACCACAGATTAAACCGCCGATTACGATGAGAATCATAATCGCACCAATAGCGAGCACTTTCTTGATATTTTTGTCGCCGTTAGCTTCGTTAATCATAATAGAGAGCAGCGACGGGAGTCCAAGTGTCGCCATCGTGGTACCGATTGTGGTAAGCACGATGAGGAGAAGCTCTTTTTTGTAGCTTCCCATTTCTTTAAATACACTTTTCATATATCAAAATCTCCTTGCTCGGATTTTTCAAAAACAGAGCAGATAAGACGGATGCCGTACATCATCATAGCTATACCTAAGATGTAGCCTAAAAAAGCGCCAGTGATGAGGATGTGAGTACCGCCGTAAATACCGCCGATGATAACGAAAATACCTAAGATAAGGCTGACCCACCAGAACTTTTTGTTATTCTTCTTAAGAGAAAATGCCTGTGAGATAGATTCGATACCCGAAATAACCATCCATACAGAGAATAAAAGCACGATGATAACGTTGAAGAGGTTCTGCCATCTAGGGTTAATGATAGCGAGTGTAGACAACACAGCGGCGCCGATACCCATAATGAGCACAACAGGACCGTTGAGCATCAGAGTTTTATTTTTCTTTCCGTGAGCATACTCAAAAATACAGCAAATACCGATAACGCCTAAAAGCACTGCAACCATCCAGCCAGTGGTCATCCAGAATGAGCCTAAAGGGAGGATGAAACAGTAAATTGCCGCGAAAATCGAGAGTACACCCAATATACAGTTAAATACCTTCATTTTATAACACTCCTTATAAAATTTTATACATATTGATTATACCTAATAATACTACAAAATGCAACAAATTTCATCGATTTAAAATAATAAAGTGCTTTTATAAAATAAGAAACAGCATAACCACACACCCTGAAAGTAAAAAATAACGGCACACAAAAGTGTACCGCTATTTTTTGGCTGGGAAGGCGGGGTTCGAACCCACGAAATGACGGAGTCAAAGTCCGTTGCCTTACCGCTTGGCGACTTCCCAACAACAAGAATTAGTATACCATAATTTTATTTTATGTCAATATCGCTATCTGAAAAATAACTCTTTATTAAAAAGTGAATATGTGTTACAATACTAACATAAAATGTAAAAGGAGTACAGTTATGGCTTTTGTATCACTTAAAGGCTACAAGGTTGATAAAATTGACTTTATTGCTAATCTTGAAAACGGGACTAAGGTTCAGATGGGCAACAAATATCAGTATAATGTCCAGTATGGCAACAATAATATGTGTAAGGGTGAATTTGATATTGAAATTTTCGATTCTCAGCACCCTGATAAATTTAAAATCCACGTTGTTATGACTGGATTTTTTGAGTTCAAAAAAGGTGAAAAGAAAGAAATTATTCACACTGAGACATTCAAAGCTCTGTTTCCATGTGTAAAAGCTTTCATAATCACTATTTCTGCTAACTGTGGTATTCCGCCGATTATGATTCCAGAGATTGATATTGATAACCAGCAGATTTACAGAATCGATAATAATCTCCAGTAAAGATTGACAAAACGCGAAGTTTGTGCTAGAATACCACTTGCAATCAAATTTCGCATATATGCGGGTGTAGCACATCGGCTAGTGCATCGGCCTTCCAAGCCGAGGAGGTGGGTTCGATTCCCATCACCCGCTCCATCATCGTCGCAGACTTCATAGGTCTGCGGCGATTTTTTTATACCTATGTCGGAGAGTGTGATGGGAATCGAAGGCGACTGTGCCGAGAAAAATTTGGAACGAATTTTTTGAAGGTAAAAATGCTCCTGTGGAGCGTTTTTAGGGAGAGCGAAGAAGTGCTCTTGTTAACCACGATGGCAACAAACGTGGTAACTATTTTTTTAAAGCAATGTACATCACCCGCTCCATTGTCGTCGCAGACTTCATAGGTCTGCGGCGATTTTTTTATTTAAAATCGCCACCTGACCTAACCGTCGCTCATCCTCACCCCAAAATCTCAGATTTCGGGGACCCCGTTATTCTTGGATATCCAATATAAAGCATGTGATGGGAATCGAAGGCGACTGTGCCGAGAAAAATTTGGAACGAATTTTTTGAAGGTAAAAATGCTCCTGTGGAGCGTTTTTAGGGAGAGCGCAGAAGTACTATTTTTAACCACAATGGCAACAAACGTGGAAACTATTTCTTAAACGCAACGTACATCACCCGCTCCATCGTCGTCGCAGACTTCATAGGTCTGCGGCGATTTTTTTTGTTTAGAGTTGCTTAATTTATTGCTTTGTGCGTGTTAAATGTGGTTTTTCTAAAATTTCACATCTAATTTTTATATAATTCATATTCTATTCACTATTTTAAAGAAATGTGATATTATAATAGATATTACAAAAGGGAGATAAAAATGAGTATTTTAAATGTAGAACACTTGACTCACGGTTTTGGTGACCGTGCTATTTTTGCGGATGTGTCTTTCCGTCTTTTAAAAGGCGAGCATATCGGACTTATCGGCGCTAACGGCGAAGGTAAATCCACTTTTATGAATATCGTTACTGGTAAGCTTATGCCTGACGAGGGTAAAGTTGAATGGAGTAAAAACGTAAGGGTAGGCTATCTTGATCAGCACACAGTACTTTCTGCTGGTATGACTATCGAAGACGTGTTGAAATCTGCGTTTTCTTACCTTTTCGATTTAGAAGCGAAGATGAACGAGATTTGCGACAATTTGGGCACAGCGTCTGAAGATGAAATGACTGAGATGCTCGACGAACTCGGCACTATTCAGGACACTCTGACTCTTCACGACTTTTACGTTATCGACGCTAAGGTTGAGGAGGTTGCGCGTGCTTTAGGTTTGATGGACTTAGGACTCGACCGCGACGTAACCGAGCTTTCGGGTGGTCAGCGTACTAAGGTTCTTTTGGCAAAACTTCTACTCGAGAAACCTGACATCTTACTTCTGGACGAGCCTACTAACTATCTTGACGAAGAGCACATCGTGTGGCTCAAGCGTTATCTGATTGACTACGAGAACGCTTTTATCCTTATTTCTCACGATATTCCTTTCTTAAACGAAGTTATCAACATCATTTATCATATGGAAAATCAGGAACTCAACCGTTATGTTGGCGACTACCACCACTTCGAAGAGGTGCACGCTATGAAGAAAGCACAGCTTGAAGCAGCGTACAAGCGTCAGCAACAGGAGATTTCCGAGCTCAAAGACTTTGTTGCTCGTAACAAAGCTCGTGTTTCCACTCGAAATATGGCTATGTCGCGACAGAAATTACTCGATAAAATGGACGTAATCGAGCTTGCACAGGAGAAGCCGAAGCCTGAGTTTAACTTTAAGCTCGGACGTACTCCGAGTAAGTTTATCTTCGAAACAAAAGACCTTGTTATTGGTTACGACGAACCGCTATCAAAACCTCTGACACTCTCAATGGAAAGAGGGCAGAAGATAGCCCTTGTTGGTGCTAACGGTATTGGTAAGACCACACTTTTAAAGAGTATATTAGGTCTTATACCGTCACTTTCAGGTACTGTTGAGCTTGGCGATAATGTAATGCAGGGTTATTTTGAACAGGAATCTTCACAGGATAATACTACAACCTGTATCGAAGAGCTGTGGAAAGATTTTCCGTCATATAACCAGTTCGAAGTCCGTGCAGCACTTGCAAAATGCGGACTCACAACAAAACACATCGAAAGTCAGGTTCGAGTGCTGTCAGGCGGTGAGCAGGCGAAGGTGCGTTTGTGTAAACTTATTAATAAAGAGACTAACGTACTTCTGCTTGACGAGCCTACCAACCACCTCGACGTTGATGCGAAAGTTGAACTCAAACGTGCTCTTATCGAGTATAAAGGCTCTGTCCTTCTTATTTGTCATGAGCCTGAATTTTATCTTGACGTAGTTGATGAGGTATGGGACTGCACTAAATGGACGACTAAAATTATCTGATATATTATTTTAAGGAGAGATGATAATGAAAAGAGCAAAGGCGATATTATGGGGAATAGTGCTTGTGCTTCTTGGCGTCGCGCTGGGAATTAACGCACTTGATATATTCCATCTGAATATCTTTTTTGACGGCTGGTGGACACTTATTATTATCGTACCGTGTCTTATTGGTTTGTTTACTGACAGGGACAAAACAGGAAGCCTTATAGGTATTCTGATTGGTACGTGTTTGCTTTTAAGCGCACAGCAGATTATCTCGTTTGATCTGGTGCTTAAGTTGTTGTTCCCAATTATCATCGTACTCATTGGTTGCAAGCTTATTTTCAGTTCACTTAAAAGTGGCAAAAGCTCAAAAGTTATGCGTGAAGTAGTAGAAAACGGTGGAACTGTACACTCTGTTACTGCTACTTTCTCAGGCGAGAATATTATCTACCACGGTGAAGAGTTTTACAGTGCAGATTTAAACGCGGTTTTTGGTAGAGTAACATACGATTTACGTAATGCGTATATCCCTAAGGATTGCGTTATTAAGGTGTCTGCCGTATTTGGCGGAGTTAACATTCTTCTGCCTGATAACGTAAATGTTAAGACAAATACAACCTCAGTATTCGGCAAAGTTTCTGATAAAGCACGTGCTAATAATCATGCTAACGCGGTAACTGTATACGTTGAGGGAGCATGTCTGTTCGGAGGAGTTGATATCAAGTGAGTAAAGGACAAAAGTTTCTGAAATTTTTAGCTATTTGTCTTGCTTTCGGTATCATCTTCGCTATGATGTCTGCTATTTTCAGCTGTGTGTCGTTCTTTAGTTTCCTTTTTACAAGCAACTCAATTTACGAGGTGTCTAACGGAAAAACGATTACAGAGCCTATTTATGAGCTCGAGGTATATGTCGGCGAGGCTGATTTAGAGATACGCAAGGGTAATTCGCTTTATGTTGAAACTGATTCCGAAAACGTTGAGATTATTGCCAACAAAGGTGTTTTATCTGTAAAAGAAGTCAGACGTCCATTCAGCGTCGGATTTGAAAGCAAAAACGTAGTGATTTACATTCCTGAAGATTTGTATTTCTCTGATGTTGAAATCGAAACGGGCACAGGAAGAATCAGCATCAAAGATATTCTCACTTCTAATTTCGAGCTTGAGCTTGGTGCTGGTGAGATAACTATGAAAAATGTTGATGTTACTCAGAAAACTACTATTCACGGTGGTGCAGGCGCAGTAAATGCAGAAAACTGTCGTTTTACTGATCTGGATATGGAGCTTGGTACTGGTAACAGTAAACTTGAAGCGTCAATACTAGGTGACTCTGACATCGAGTGCGGTGTAGGTAATACTGAGATTTCACTTTTGAAAGAACCGGCACAGTATACTATCTCTGTAGATAAAGGCATCGGCGAAGTCCTTGTCGATGGTGTGAACGCTGCTGATGACGATATTTTTGGTAACGGCACGAATATACTTGACGTTACTTGCGGAGTAGGCAAAGTCACAATCGATAATTCAAACGACGAATTTGAAGAGTGATATCAAACGTAATACATAAAACAAAGCCACACAGTTTTCTGTGTGGCTTTTCTTATTTTAATATGTAGTTTAGTCCCATCAGCAGGTACAAAGGACCTAAGCAGTATACCATA
Organism: Ruminococcus sp.; assembly: GCA_017380355.1. Lineage (GTDB taxonomy): Bacteria > Bacillota > Clostridia > Oscillospirales > Acutalibacteraceae > Ruminococcoides. The sequence goes on from JAFOED010000140.1 coordinate 13,332, forward strand.
AACATTTCTTTGTGGTGTACCTTTTTCTTGAAAAAGTCGGTGAGAAGCAATAGCTCTAATACATATGCAACAGCGCCACAGAAATATCCGATGCCTTTTGGTATGTGATAAATCTTATCCATAAAAAACGAGCAGATAAACAGTACAGCAGCTGCACCGATAAACAGGTTTCGGATATATAGAATAATGTACGCAGCTTTTGGATGTTTACTTTTTGTCAGCTCATCAGCGTCAGGGGTAGTAGCGTCGACACCGTGTTTGAATTTATCGTATATTTTCGACATAAAATCTCCTTAAAATAATATGGTATAAATATAACTTAAAGAGACTTTTGTGTCAATATAATAATTATTCCGTCATTTACATTATATTGTTGTTTTGATTACTTAAATAAGTCGTAAGTTTTTACGTCTTTGTTTTCACTTATCACTACAAGCTCTGCGTTGCCGATTATGTAACCGTTTTCATCATCAGGTGATACGCTGATGTAACAGTCATACATCACACCGTTTTCATCACTGTAACTTGCCATTTTTGTTGAAAGCAGGTCATCGTGATTTTTAACATACGAATTATTACTTAGCTCGAATTTCTCGAAATCTTCAGGTATCTCATCCTTTTTGATTTTTGTCAGTTCACCTGTATAGAAATTGAGAATGTGATAATCTATTTTTGCACCAGCCTGCGACATATTTTTTGACGACTTGAGCAGTGCATACTCACCGCTTTTGTCTACCTCAATAAAGGTTGTTTTATCGCCCTGATTAAATCCAGGTATTCCCATTTTTTCTGTACTGAAACTTAGTTCAATATAGTCGTGAGCGCTTCTGTAATGAACAAAAATAGCGTTATATGCAGTGAAGATAACTCTGTTTTCGTCTGCGTAATGTATCTCTATTGCGACAGAGCCGACTGAATCACTCGTGTTATCTATTGAACCATATATATCTGACGAGCCTGACGAGTCACCTGAGTATTTGTAGTTTTCGCTAATGACAGGTTGTTCGCTTAAAGCGAGAATCTCAGAATCTTCGAGCTCGTATCTGTACATAGGTGCTGCTGAATCAGCCTCGAGTTTAGTGCCAAACATAAACATACCGCCAAACAGTGCAGCTGACATTCCGACAGGGATTAAAGCTACAATCAGCACAGCGGCGATAATTCGTCTGATAGTGTTTGTGCGTGTTTTTGGTGCCTTTGCCTGAGCTATCAGTTCATCATCTAACATACCAATAGCATCTACTAGTTTTTCGTTATTCACAGAACACACCCTCCTTTATCAGATGGTCTTTTAACGCTTGTCTGCTTCGGTGCAGAGTGGTTTTTACTTTAGCTACGGAAAAAGAAAACTGCTTGCTGATGTCATTTATTGAATCCCCATAAAAGTAACGACAAATAAAGATATTCCGTTCGTCTCTTGAACGCATAAAAAGAAACTTTTCGATTATGTTTTTCAGTTCCTCTGCTTCCATTGTATCATAAACCTGCGAATTGTCTGTGATACATTCGTTAAACCCTCAACAAAATCGTCAATAAAGTTTTTTGTTGTTATTTCCTTTAGTTTTACTTCAACAGACAGTCTTTTTGCAGTTTCATCCGTTTTCTTGGCGTTTATCCCAAACAATTCCTCA
>JAFOED010000141.1 GCA_017380355.1 Ruminococcus sp.
ATCTTACAGAAGTTTGCCATAAGAGTTTTAGTGCCGACTTTGTCAAAAGCTACTTCGAGCATTGTATCCTTACCCATAGGTTCAGCAGACACAACCATACCTTTGCCGAACACTTTGTGTATAACCATATCACCGACGCTATATGATGCAGATGGTGTAGTTTTAGGCGACTGTGTTTTTTTAGCAAACGGGTCGAAGTTCATAGATTTCGAGCTTTGTGCGTAATTTGGTACAGCTGAAGTTGTACGTTCATTTCCGAGCTTCTCGAGTAAGGTGTTCGGAATTTCTGTTACAAAGCGTGACTCACGATTATGCGATGTTGAACCGAAAAGCATACGTTCACGAGTCTTGACTATATACAGCTTTTCTTTAGCTCTGGTGATACCAACGTAAGCAAGTCTACGCTCTTCAGCAAGCTCGTCAGGATTAATGTATGTAGCCATAGACGGGAAAAGACCCTCTTCCATACCAGGAATGAAAACAACAGGAAACTCAAGACCTTTAGCAGAGTGCAGAGTCATCATAACCGCGCAATCAGCGTCAGGGTCGTAGTTATCGATATCTGTCTGAAGAGAAATTTCTTCTAAGAAATTAGAGAGTGACGCTTCTTCAGCGTAGTCGTTTTCGAAGTTTACGATATTAGACTTCAATTCCTCAATATTCTCAATACGTGATTCGTGGTCCTCTTTCTCGGCTTTCAGATACCCTCTGTAGTTTGTATGTTCAAGTACAAGCTCATATAATTCCGCTAAAGAATAATCACCATTGTTATACGCTTCGATAAAACCGTCAATAAGTGCGCAGAAAGCCATAAGCTTTGTAGCTGCACGGGATAAATCAGGATAATCTGATGCGTGTTTTGCGACGCTAAACAGACTCTCGCCCAAAGCTGAAGCTATATCCATCGCTTTTGAAACTGTAGTTTCTCCGATAGCACGCTTAGGTTTGTTAATAATACGACGAAGTCTAACGTCATCGTGAGGATTGTTAATAACCTGCAGATAAGCGGTCATATCTTTGATTTCTTCTCTGTCGTAGAAGCGGTGACCACCGATAATACGATGCGGTACAGACGCACGAGCGAGTGCATGCTCTATTGCATTCGACTGAGCATTCATACGATATAAAACTGCAAAATCAGAGTACTTTCTACCGTTAGCAACACCGTCTAAGATAGTATTTGCGATATAAAGCGCTTCTTCCCTTTCACTTGATGCTGTGTAGAGAGTAATCTTGTCTCCCTTATCGTTTTGTGTCCACAGAGTTTTTCCTTTACGCTCTGCATTGTTTTTAATAACTTCATTAGCTGCGTCTAAGATAGTAGACGTACTACGATAATTCTGCTCAAGGCGGATAACATTAGCTCCTGCAAAATCGTTTTCAAAAGACAGGATGTTCTCGATTGTTGCGCCTCGGAATTTGTAGATACTCTGGTCGTCATCACCGACCACGCAGATGTTGTTATACTTTTTAGCAAGCAGACTTACAAACTGGTACTGTACTTTATTAGTATCCTGATACTCATCGACCATAATATACTTAAACTGACGCTGGTACATCTCGAGTATATCAGGGTGTTCCATAAAGAGCTTTACAGTATTACACAGAAGGTCGTCAAAGTCCATCGCGTCGCTTGTTTTTAAGCGATTCTGATACATTTCATAAGCATCAGCAATCATAGAAAGTCTGCTATTGTACTGCTGGTCGTTTTTTAAATCAGCAGGTGTCTGCATCTTATCTTTCGCTTTTGAAATCTCATTAAGTACAGAGCGGTGTGGCAGAATTTTCTCATCGATTTCAAGCTTCTTTAAAATATCTTTCATAAGACGACGAGAATCGTCAGTATCGTATACAGTAAAGTGGCTTGTGTATCCGATTCTGTCACCATAACGGCGCAGAATTCTCGCACAGGTCGAGTGGAATGTAGACGCCCAGATATCTTCAGCGCCGTAATCCACTACAGCAGAAATTCTATCTTTCAGCTCTCCTGCTGCTTTGTTCGTAAAAGTAATCGCTAAAATCTGCCACGGCTGACAAAGTCCCATCTTCAGGATATAAGCTATTCTGTTAACAAGCACGGTAGTTTTTCCCGATCCTGCACCAGCGAGAATAAGCAGTGGTCCTTCTGTACAGAAAACAGCCTGCTGCTGCATATCGTTCATTCTACTAAACTGGCTTTTAATTTCTTCTACATTTGGTATATCGTTAAACATAATACTCCTCAAATAAACTTAGTACGACATATTGTACCACAAAAAAACAGATGCCACAATAAGTGACACCTGAATTTTTAGAAAAATATTATTATTCGAAAAAAGAATTATATGTTTCTGTTATTTCAAGTACTTTATCCGAGATAATCAGCGAAACGTAGACCCCGTTCTGTGTTACATCACATAAACCGAGAAGTTTAGCGTATTCAGGATCATAGCTCTGTGCCATATCTACTCGTGTTTCGTAATAATTCTGCAGCGCTGAGTAGATATTCTGCGCACTAGCGTCATTAACAGCTTCAACTAAAACGATCTCGGTAGTTATAGTTGAGCCAGTAGAAAACTCAGCAGCAAAAGACTTAACATCGCTTATATCAATCAAATAATACTGACTAAGCTCACCTGTCGAGCCGATTTCGGTCATACTGTCAAAGCCATACGTCGAATTTATATCTTCTAAAATCGTCGGTAAATCAGCAGTAAGCGTAGGTGTACATCCTGTTAAAATACAAACTAAAAGTAAAATTGAAATTGCAATAACAAGTAATTTTTTCATAATAACTCCTTGTAACAAAACAGCAGACACAAAGTGCCTGCTGAAAAAATCAAACTTTAGCGTTTTCGTAAACTTCAACGAGAGTATCAACGTCCGGTGAAATAATGAGCACAACAAAGTTGTTGTCGTTAATAATCTTTGCTTTTTCAACAATAGCGTACTGATCTGGGGCGTAGCTCTTTGTCTCTTCTTTTTCACGCTCTACACGATTCTGTGCGAGTTCTACAATTTCAGCAGCTGCAGCTTCGTCAACAGCCTCGATAAGCCATACTTCGTCAGATAAAAGACCATCGCTGCTATTAGCGATAATAGCCTGTTCGCACTTTTCTGCGTCAACACCGTATAGGTTCATCATAGCTTTATCGTCAAGCACTACCATCTCAGGTAAATAGCTCTCATAAGTGTCGTAAAGTGTATCAAAATCAACAGTAAATGCAGAAGAACCGCAAGCAGTCATCATAACTGCAACCATCATAACAACAAGAATAAGACTAAAAACTCTCTTCATAATAATTCTCCTTTTTTATATTATAACTATTATCTC
>JAFOED010000142.1 GCA_017380355.1 Ruminococcus sp.
GATTGTACATAGTTTACTTGTCAAGTTAACCTACTTGTGATATGATTATACTGTGAATTTGTGTGCAGATGCGGATTTGTAATTACTTTTGGTTATTACGCGCTTTTGCATACAAAAACTACGATATTTTTATTTACAGGTGATTAACTTGGCATTTAATCAGGATAAAATCAGAAACTTCAGCATAATAGCTCATATCGACCACGGAAAAAGTACTCTCGCTGACCGAATTCTCGAGCACACACAGAGTGTTGCTGTGAGAGATATGGAGGACCAGCTTCTGGACGATATGGATCTCGAGCGTGAACGCGGTATTACTATCAAAGCTCACGCGGTTACTCTCGAATATAAAGCAAGTGACGGTGAGGTGTATCAGTTCAACCTCATCGACACACCAGGTCACGTCGACTTTAACTACGAGGTATCCCGTTCACTCGCTGCGTGTGAGGGTGCGGTGCTTGTAGTCGACGCTTCACAGGGTATTGAAGCACAGACTCTGGCTAATACTTATCTCGCGGTTGATTCCGGACTCGAGATTGTTCCTGTTGTAAACAAAATCGACCTTCCGTCTGCCGATCCAGAGCGTGTAATAAACGAAATCGAGGACATCATCGGAATTCCGGCACAGGACGCTCCGCAGGTAAGCGCAAAAGCAGGTCTTAATATCCCTGCTGTGCTTGAAAAAATCGTAACAGACGTTCCTGCTCCTGTGGGCGATATCAACGCTCCGCTTAAAGCGATGATTTTTGACTCTTATTATGACTCCTACAAAGGTGTTATTATATATGTAAGGATAAAAGAGGGCCAGATTCACAAGGGTGACGAGTTCAAACTTATGGCTACAGGTTCTGTATTCAACGTTGTTGAGTGCGGATATATGAGAGCAACTTCGCTTGAAGAGAGAGAAGGTCTCTACGCAGGCGAAGTAGGTTACATCACAGCATCTATCAAGAGTTTGCAGGACGCACAGGTTGGCGACACAGTCACACTCACAGAAAATCCTGCTGATATGCCACTTCCAGGTTACAGAGAAGTTCAGTCGATGGTATTCTGCGGTGTGTATCCTGCAGATGGCGCACGCTACGGCGATTTAAGAGATGCTCTCGATAAACTTAAGTTAAACGACGCGTCTTTATCTTTCGAGCCAGAAACTTCTGTTGCTTTAGGTTTTGGTTTCAGATGCGGTTTTTTAGGACTTCTTCATATGGAGATTATTCAGGAGCGACTCGAGCGTGAGTATAACCTTGACCTCATCACAACAGCTCCGTCAGTTAACTATAAAATCACACGCACATCGGGCGAAACAGAAATGATTTCCAACCCGACCAACTACCCTGACCCTGCGCTTATTGCGTCAGCAGAAGAGCCGATTACTGATGCTCACATCTACGCTCCTAGCGAATACGTCGGTAATATTATGGAGCTTTGTCAGGACAGACGTGGTACTTTTATTGGTATGGACTACATCGACTCCGATCGTGTTGATATTCACTACGAGCTTCCGCTCGCTGAGATTATCTACGACTTCTTCGATACTCTCAAATCTCGTACACGTGGATATGCGTCATTTGACTACGAGATGAAAGAGTACAGAGAGTCAAAGCTTGTAAAACTCGATATTATGCTTAACGGTGACACGGTGGACGCACTGTCGTTTATTATCCATGCTGAAAAGGCATATGCCCGTGCTCGTAAAATGGCTGAGAAACTCAAGGAAAATATTCCTCGTCAGCTCTTCGAAGTTCCGATTCAGGCGTGTATCGGCGGTAAGATTATCGCACGTGAAACTGTAAAAGCTATGCGTAAGGACGTACTTGCGAAATGTTACGGCGGTGACATCACCCGTAAGAAAAAGCTCCTCGAAAAACAGAAAGAGGGTAAAAAGCGTATGCGCTCTCTCGGTACTGTTGAAGTTCCACAGGAAGCGTTTATGGCTGTGCTTAAACTTGATACGGATTAATTTTTCGGCTATGTGGATATTGCACAATTATGAGCAAGGATATTTGTGCACAAAAACGGAGAAACAGAAAATTCGACATATTCAGCTTGATGTTTTAACGTTTTAAAGCGTAAAATTTTATAAAAAGTATACAACCGACGGGTAGGTATTTTCTACCTGTCGGTTTTGCTTTTTGTATTGAATAAGTGCAATATTAGTAGTATAATTAATACACTAAAATTTTTAGGAGGCAAAACCAATGAAAAAATTACTTTGCGTTGTTGTTGCAATTGCTATGTTACTTTCTAACTTAGCTATCGTTGCTTCAGCAGCCGACACAACTTTCACAGTTGCTGGTGATTTCCTTACACCTGCTTGGGATCCAACAGCAAACGAAATGACAGCAGGCACATATGAGTTTGACGGCGCAGCTTATGACTATGCTCTCACAGCTGAAGTTGCTGCTGCAGGTACATACAACTTCAAGGTTACTAACGGTACTTGGGAGGTTGCTTATCCTGCTGCAAACTTCACATTCGTAACAACAGATGCCGGTGAAGTAACAATCTACTTCGATTCTACAACACAGGCTATCGCTGTTGGTGGCGACATTATCGACAACTCAGAGTTCGTTGTTGAGTCAGTTACAGCAGTAGGTAACGGTGACGGCGCTTGGTTAAACGGCGTTAACTGGGATCCAGCAGCTACTGAGAACGACCTCACAGAGATCGAACCAGGCGTATGGCAGATCGTTTACGAGAACATCGAAGATTACGATATGTATCAGGTTAAGTTCGCAGTAAACCACTCATGGGCATACAACTGGACAAGCGACGGCGTATTTGACGGCCAGATAAATCCAAACAATGTTGTTGAGGTTAACGGTTCAACTGTTACACTTACAATCGACATCAACGGCTTTGACTTCGCTACAAAAGAGGGTTCAGTTGTTACATCATTCGAAGTAACACCTCCAGTAGAAGAGACAGAGCCATCTGAGGAACCATCTTCAGAAGAGCCATCTTCAGAAGAACCATCTTCAGAAGAGCCATCAGAGGAGCCATCTTCAGAGGAACCATCTTCAGAGGAACCATCTTCAGAGGAGCCATCTTCAGAAGAACCATCATCAGAGGAGCCATCTTCGGAGGAGCCATCAGAGGATGCATTCTTCTCAGTTGCAGGTGACTTCCTTACACCAGCTTGGACACCAGCTGCAAACGAGATGACAAAGGGCGCTTACGAGTTTGACGGCGTAGCTTATGACTATGCTATCACAGCTGAAGTTGCTGCTGCAGGTACATACAACTTCAAGGTTACTAACGGTACATGGGATGTTGCATACCCAGCTAACAACGTTACATTCACAGCAACAGCTGCTGGTGAAGTAACAATCTACTTCGATTCAACTACACAGGCAATCGCTATTGATGGCGAAATCCTCGACAAATCAGAATTTGTTGTTGATAGCATCACAGCAGTAGGTAACGGTGACGGCGCTTGGTTAAACGGCGTTGCATGGGATCCTGCAGCTACTGAGAACGACCTCACAGAGATCGAGCCAGGCGTATGGCAGATCGTTTACGAAAACATCGAAGCATACGATGTATATCAGGTTAAATTCGCAGTAAACCACTCATGGGCATACAACTGGTCAAGCGACGGTATCTTCGACGGCCAGACAAACCCTAACAACGTTGTTGAGGTTGACGGTTCAACTGTTACACTTACAATCGACATCAACGGCTTCAACTTCGCTACAAAAGAAGGTACAGTTGTTACATCATTCGTTGTAACACCTCCAGAAGAAGAGCCATCTTCAGAGGAGCCATCTTCAGAGGAGCCATCTTCAGAAGAACCATCTTCAGAAGAACCAGAAGTTAAGAATGTTATCTACTTCGATGCAAACTCAGCTAACTGGGGCGAATTCAAGAAGGTATTCTGCCACGTTTGGGTATACGGCGGTGACGCATTCTACTCATGGCAGGCAAAGAAGGAAACATGTACAGACGCTGACGGCGACGGTATCTGGGAATACAACTTCGACGATAAGGGTATCGCTCTTGAAGATGGCGTACTCTACGCAGTTATCTTCTCTAACGAGAACGGCGCTCAGACATACAACCTCTTATTCGATACAACATGCTTAGAAGATACAGCTTATGTTGTAGAAGACGTATACGAGAACCCAGAAGACGGCTCAAAGACATGTCAGGTTGCTTTCTGGAAGAACCAGGATCCTGCAGTATTCGGTCCAGAGATGGTTATCACATCACTCGGTAACGTAATCGGTACATGCGTTCCTACAACAACAACAGCTCAGGGTATCTTAGAAGCTTGGCTTGCTAACGCAGCTAAAATTGATAACGTAAGAACATACACAGGTAAGACAGACCAGCAGATCATCGACGATATCGCTGAGGGTCTCGGCCTTACAGCTGCAGAAGCTGCTGATGCTATTGCTAACACAGAAGCTGTAGTTGACTGGAATGAAGAAGATTCACTTATCGGTTACGAGCCAGTTATCGGTGACGTAAACGGTGACGGTGATGTTACAGTACTCGACGCTACACTTGTTCAGCGTGCAGTTGCTAAGACTTCTTCACTCGATGATACACAGGCAGCTTGTGCTGATGTAAACGGCGACGGCGACGTTTCAGTACTTGACGCTACAATTATCCAGCGTTTTGTTGCTAAAATTATCACAGAGTTTTAATTAACTCAATATAAAAACAGACGGTGAGCAGAGTTTCTGCTCACCGTTTTCTTGTATAATAAAAACCACGCGATAGTCGCGTGGTTCCCAAAAGGTTAACCGATAAAAAGAAATACAAATGATACAAGGGAAAGGCTCCCCTGTGTAAGGGGAGCTGTCAGCGTAGCTGACTGAGGGGTTGTTAACGTAACATTCGTATTGAATCATCCTGTGAAACAATCCCTCCACCACTAATCGTGGTCCTTTTTGCACCCTTTTGTCGCTTTGCGACATTTCCCCTGACAGTGGAATCATTCTTTACACAAGGGAGGCTTATATTATCTTTCATTTTATGAGTAGCAGTAACGGA
>JAFOED010000143.1 GCA_017380355.1 Ruminococcus sp.
CTTACCCTGAATGTTTACTATGACCTTACCGACCCCATCTTCCAGTCATATCTCCAACCCCTTAAGGATTATGGTATCTTCGGTAAAGTCGAGTTCTGGTTTGATGAAGGCTACTGTGTTGCTGATAACAGCAAAAACGGTATTGACAACGGTTGGGCAGGCCTTCAAAACTGTGTTGTTGGTATTACAATGCAGCAAAGAGGTATGAACAACTGGAGTATCTGGCAAATCTTTGACCAATTGTGGACCGACTCTGTTTCAACCAGTGTTGAATCCATTAACGGTATTGCAGTATGCGGCTCTTGTCCGTCACTTCACGTTTCATCAATACCTAAATCACAGTATTATGCAACCAGCTTGAAAATTAAATCATACACAGTCGGAAGGGGTGACGCACTTTTGCTGTGTGGAGCATTTCACGGCGCAGAGCGGATTACTGCAATGATGCTCTACAAATTTTTAGACGAAGTGTGCGAAAAAATGGAGAGTAGTGATGAGTTTTACACCCTTATGAACAGGTCAGGTGTGACAATTGTACCGCTAGTCAATCCCGATGGGGTCGAGATAAGCGTAAATGGTGTTAAAAGTGCTTTAAACAACTCGGAATTTGTGAGCGAGTGCCTGGCTAAGTCAGGTTTACCTCACACAAAGTGGCAGGCAAACTCAAGAGGAGTTGATATAAATCACAACTTCGACGCAGGATATGAGACGGTTAAAGAAAACGAAAGGCTAATCGGTATAGTCGCGCCTGCGCCTACTCGTTACGGTGGAGAATATCCCGAGAGCGAGAGAGAAACTACTGCTTTATGCGAGCTGTGTCGGCAGAAAGGCTTTGAAATCGCGTGCGCTTTACACACTCAAGGTCGAGAAATTTACTATGATTATGGCTACAATACTCCGAACAACAGCTTAGATATTGCAAACGAGTTGTCGAGGTTGTCCGGCTACGAGGTGTCACATCCACAGGGGGTGGCGGTTGGTGGAGGATTCAAAGACTGGTTTATCGAGAAATTCCATCGCCCTGCATTTACGCTGGAAATCGGAAAAGGCGAAAATCCTCTGTCTCCGTCAGTTTTCGACGCTGAGTATCCTGCTGTTTCAAAAATGCTGTGGTATTTACTAAAAACAACACTTAGAAAAGCGTAAAAAAGAGCCTGTATCAGAAGATACGGGCTCTTAATACTTTAATTATTCTTCCTCAGACTCGTCGACTACGTCTACTTCAACTTCGTTTTCGAGTTCAGTTACGTCTGTGTCACGGAGCTGGTTTTTGAGGTTTGCGAAGAAGTCATCGTGGTTATCGAGTACAGGCTTGAAGGAAGCCTTAACTTTTGTGTCATCGACAACTTTCATATCTTCGTCACCCTCGAATACAACCTCTGCCTCTTCAACAGCTTCGTCAACAGGGATGTTAACGTGAGTAGCGGTCTTTGGTTCGGACGCTGAGAAGATTTCCTCGAAGCTTTCTTTTTCTGCGTTCTTAACAGTTGCTTCGTCGATTGCATGGAAAACCTTTGTTTTTCCGTCATTAGCATCGTCGTCGAAAGTGTCCTCTTCGTCATAAACAGGCTCGTTATCAACAGCAACTTCACCATCTTCAAATGGAGACTGTGCTGGGTCAGCTGTCTTTGGCTCGTATGTGTCCTCGAGCGGTTCACAATCGCCAAAGTAAATCTGATACCATACAAGGAATACGTAGATAGTCCAGATTTTACGTGAGTTGTCTTCTTTTTCGATGAAGTGCTCGTCTAAGAAATCGATAAGCACGTTAGTGTTGAAGAACTTTTCTGCAGTAGGAGAAGTGAACATAGTTCTGACTACTGAGTAGTAGTGCTCATCTCTGAGCCATACACGTGTTGGTACAGGGAAACCGAGCTTCTCTTTCTCAGCTGTAGCCTGTGGGAGATGTCTGAGAGCTGCCTGACGCATAGCGTACTTTGTGTTGTGCTTGTTAACGCGAAGGTCTGTTGGAATAGTAGAAGCAACCTTGAACACTTCTTTGTCAAGGAAAGGAACTCGAAGCTCAAGAGAGTTTGCCATACTCATACGGTCAGCTTTTAAGAGGATATCGCCAACCATCCACATATTGATGTCGAGATACTGCATCTTTGTGACGTCGTCGTAGCGTCTTGCTCTGTTGTAATGACGTCTTACAAGACGTGTAGGGTCAGTAGCAAGAGCAGGATTTTTGAGAATTGACTTCTTCTGTTTCAAGTCGTACATATACGCATTACCGATAAAGCGTTTCTCGAGCGGATGTGTAGCACGAATGAGATAATCTCTGCCTTTGATGTCAGGGAGCTTTTTGCACACAGCGCCGATAGCTCTGCGGATGCAGTATGGAACGACTTTCTGATATACTTTGAAGACACGTGGGTCGTTGTAGCATGTGTAACCGCCGAACAACTCGTCAGCACCCTCACCTGATAAAACAACCTTTACGTATTCGCTCGCAAGCTTTGCAACAAAGTAGAGAGCGATACAGGATGGGTCAGCGAGTGGCTGGTCCATATGGTACTGTACTTTTGGTACAGCAGCCCAGAACTCTTCAGATGAGATAAGCTTTGTGTGGTGTTCAACGCCGAGCTCTTTTGAGAGGTTTTCAGCCCAGCTGATTTCGTTGTATCTTTCACCGAAGTCAAAACCTACGGTGAATGTTTTCTGGTCTTTAAAATATGTTGAAACATAGCTTGAGTCAACACCGCTTGAGAGGAAGCAACCGACCTCAACGTCAGCGATTTTGTGAGCGTTTACAGAGTTTTCGAAAACAGCCTCAATCTTGTCGATAGCTTCGTCTTCTGTCATATCTTCGTCAGGTTTGAACTTTGCTTCGAAGTAGCGCTGTGTCTCAACAACGCCGTCACGGTACCACATAAAGTGGCCAGGAAGCAAGCAGTAAACGTCTTTGAAGAATGTCATTGGCTGTGGACAGTACTGGAATGAAAGATAGTGGTCGAGAGCTTTCTCGTTGAACTCTTTTACGAATTCAGGATGCTCTAAAATACTCTTGATTTCAGAAGCGTAACAGAAATTGTCGCCAATCATTGTGTAATGAAGTGGCTTAATGCCGAAGAAGTCGCGAGCTAAGAAGAGAGCCTTTGTTTCTTTGTTGTAGATAGCAAAAGCGAACATACCTCTAAGGTGCTCGAACATCTCCTCATCCCACTGTTCAAATGCGTGTAAGAGTACTTCACTGTCAGTAGATGTTCTGAACACGTGACCATATTCCTCAAGCTCTTTTTTGAGCTGTCTGTAGTTGTAGATTTCGCCGTTGAATGTAAGGACTAAAGTATGGTCCTCGTTCTCGATCGGCTGGTCGCCGTCTTCTAGATCGATGATGCTAAGTCGTCTGAAACCCATAGAAATGTAGTCGTCAGCGAAAAAACCGCTTGAGTCAGGACCTCTGTGGGTGATGACCTCGGTCATAGCCTGAATAGTATTTTCGCGCTGTTCAATCTGGCCGGTAAAACCGCAAATTCCGCACATAATTCAAAACTCCTTTCGAGTTTAAATATAATATCTGAAAAAATAATCATAATTACACATTATAATTACCATAATGATAACACAATATATTAGAAACTGCAATATAAATATTACAAAAAAATTACAAAAACTGACCTTGCAGTGAGAAGTAAATTGATGTATAATGCACTTTAAAATCGAATATTTGTGAAAAAGCAGGGATTATGATGCTTTTTCATAAGATATTTCTCTGTGTGAGGTCAGTATGACGTATAATTTTATGTTCTTTTTCAATAACATTTTACTCGGTGTAGGGCTTGCGATGGATGCGTTTTCCGTATCGCTTGCAAATGGTCTGAACGAGCCAAAAATGCGTAAGCGAAAGATGCTAGCGATAGCGTCGACATTCGCGTTTTTTCAGGCGGCTATGCCACTTATAGGTTGGCTTTGTGTCCACACTATAGTTGAAAAATTCAAGGCTTTTGAAAAATTTATTCCGTATATTGCACTGGTGCTTTTACTTTACATCGGTATCTCGATGATAGTAAATGCGATAAAAAATAAGGACGAAGAGGAAAAACCAAGAGTCGGGGTGCTCGCACTTTTAGTTCAGGGAATAGCGACCTCTATTGATGCTTTATCGGTAGGTTTTACAATAGCATCGTATGATTTCCTTATGGCGCTGTGTTCGGCGTTAATCATCGCGCTGGTTACTTTTATAATCTGTACAAGCGGTGTGTATATCGGCAGAAAGTTCGGCACAAAACTCAGCGGTAAGGCGACCATTTTAGGTGGAGCGATTCTTATATTTATTGGTATCGAAATATTCGTAACAGGTGTTTTCTTTTAATGTTACATCATTCTATTAATTGTGACAAAACTTTCACTAAAAATACGCAAAATGTTCAACTTAAGTTCACAGCTAATTCACATATTACGAAAAAAACGCGTTATAATATAGTTGTACAAAGTTAAGGACCGCAACTTAATTTTGTATTGTTCTACCCTCCTCAATGTAGACGAAAGTCTATCATTGTACCCCTCATTTTTATATGGGTTTATCCCAAACAAAAGCAAAGGCGCTGAGTTTCCGCAAGACTCAGCGCTTTTTGTTTATTTAAGCGCCGACCACCGTAGCCTTTC
>JAFOED010000144.1 GCA_017380355.1 Ruminococcus sp.
AGTTAAAGGCATCTCACACATCACAGGTGGTGGATTCTATGAAAATATTCCACGTAGCATTCCTGATGGTTTAGGTGCTAAAATTGATCGATCTGCTGTAAAAGTTCTACCTATTTTTGATTTACTTGCAAAAACAGGCGATATCAGTGAGCGTGATATGTTCAACACTTTCAATATGGGTGTTGGTATGAGCGTTGTTGTAGCGCCAGAAGATGTAGAGAAGTCTCTTGAGATTCTCAAGGCTAACGGCGAGGACGCTTATGTAATAGGCGAGATTTTTGAATCAGACGAAAAAATTGTTATCTGCTGATAGATTATAAAGGGGTATTTGTATGTCTAAAACAGCTAGAATCGCTGTCCTTGTTTCAGGTGGCGGAACTAACTTACAGGCTCTGATTAATTCACAGAAAAAGGGGATTATCAGCAGTGGTAAAATAGAGCTCGTTATTTCTAATAACGCTAATGCTTATGCACTAACCAGAGCTAAGAAAGCGTCTATTGATACCGCGTGTGTTCTCAAAAAAGAATGTGCAGATCAGAAAGAGTTTGAAAATAAAATCATTGAGAAGCTTAAAGAATATGATATTGACTTGATTGTATTAGCTGGTTTTATGTCTATTTTAAGCGAAGATTTTACAAGTTTATATGCTAACAGGATTATAAATGTTCACCCGAGTTTGATTCCTTCTTTCTGCGGAAAAGGCTTTTATGGGCTTAAAGTTCACGAAGCTGCTCTGGAAAAAGGTGTCAAAGTAACCGGTGCAACTGTTCATTTTGTTAATGAAATTCCTGATGGCGGCGAGATTATCAAACAGAAAGCTGTTTATATCAGGGAAGATGATACCCCTGAAACTCTTCAGAAGCGAGTAATGCGACTTGCTGAGTGGAAGATTTTACCTGAAGCTGTTGAAGAAGTAAGTAAAAAATTGATTAATTAAGGAATTGGTGAGAAGTATGGCATTATTTGATTTAAAGACACTATTAAGTGAAAATACATATCCTGGTCGCGGTATCGTTATGGGTATGTCAGAAGACGGTAAGTCTGCTATGTTTGCGTATTTTATAATGGGTAGAAGCGAAAACAGCCGAAATCGTATTTTCGAGAGATTTGATGGTGGTATGCGTACAAAGGCTTTTGATGAATCTAAATTATCAGACCCAAGCCTTATTATCTACAACCCATATTTAAATTTAGGTGATACTGATATTATCACTAATGGCGACCAGACAAATACAGTTTATGACTTCTTAAAAGAAGGTAAGACTTTCGAGGAAGCACTTACAACACGTGAGTTTGAGCCTGATGCTCCTAACTTTACACCTCGTATTTCTGGTATCGCAGATTTTGATTTTAAAAATGCTGATTTCTCATACAAACTCTCTATTTTAAAGAGTTCTAACGGAAACCCTGAGGTTTGTAACCGTTATTATTATTCTTATAAGCCACTTGCTGGTATTGGTCATTTTATCCACACATATAAATGTGATGGTAATCCAATTCCATCATTCTATGGTGAGCCTGAGGAAGTATCACTTCCGAATACTGCTAAAGAGCTTGCTGACCTTTGCTGGAACAATTTGAACGAAGATAATAAAGTTTCTCTCTTCGTAAGATGCGTTCCACTCGATGGCAGTGAAGCTACAGAAATTATTATTAACAAGAACGTTTAATTGAGGAGACGTATTATGACAGAATTTGAATTAAAATATGGCTGTAACCCTAACCAGAAGCCTTCTAAAATTTTTATGGAAGATGGTTCAGAACTTCCGATTGAAATCCTCAACGGACGTCCTGGTTACATTAACTTTTTAGACGCGTTTAATGCTTGGCAGCTTGTAAAAGAGCTTAAAGAAGCTTTAGATATGCCTGCTGTAACATCGTTTAAGCACGTTTCTCCAACATCTGCTGCTGTTGGTATCAAACTTTCTGATACTCTCAAAAAAGCTTGCTTTGTTGATGATATCGAAGGTTTAGATGACTCCCCACTCGCTTGTGCTTATGCAAGAGCAAGAGGTACAGATCGTATGTGCTCATTCGGCGACTGGGTAGCTCTTTCTGATGTTTGTGACGTTACTACTGCTAAGATGATCGCTCGTGAAGTTTCTGATGGTATCATCGCTCCGGGCTATGATGATGAAGCGCTCGAGATCCTTAAATCTAAGCGCAAGGGTAGCTACAATATCGTTAAAATTGATCCTGATTATGTTCCTGCTCCAATCGAAAAGAAACAGGTTTATGGTATTACTTTTGAACAGGGTCGTAACAACTTTGAAATCAACAAGGAACTTCTTTCAAATCTCGTTACACAGAACAAGGAATTGCCTGACAGCGCTGTAAGAGATCTGATTGTTGCTCTTATCACACTTAAGTATACACAGTCTAACTCTGTATGTTACGCTATTGATGGACAGGCTATCGGTGTTGGTGCAGGCCAGCAGTCACGTATACACTGTACTCGACTTGCAGGTACTAAAGCTGATACTTGGTTCTTACGTCAGCACGAAAAGGTGTTAAACCTTCCGTTCCTTGATACTATCAGAAGACCTGACCGTGATAATGTTATCGATGGCTATATCAACAAGAATGAGGAAGATGTTTGCGCGGATGGCAACTGGCAGAAGTACTTTAAAACTCAGCCAGAACCTCTTACAGATGAAGAAATTAAAGCATATCTCGCAACAAAAACAGATGTAGCTTTAGGTTCTGACGCTTTCTTCCCATTCAGTGATAACATCGAACGTGCATATCGCAGTGGCGTTAAGTATATTGCTGAGCCAGGTGGTTCTATCCGTGATGATGTTGTTATCGAATGCGCAGATAAGTACGGTATGGCTATGGCATTTACTGGAATGAGATTATTCCACCATTAATTTTGAAAGAGGATTCTTATGAAGATATTAGTTGTAGGCGGCGGTGGCCGCGAACATGCTATTATTAAAAAGATTAAAGAAAATAAAGAAGTTACAGAGATTTTTGCACTTCCTGGTAATGGCGGCATGGCACAGGATGCTACTTGTGTTGCTATCGGCGCAAAGGATATTGAAAATATCGTAAAATTTGCTGTTGATAACAGTATTGATTACGCTGTTGTTGCACCTGATGATCCGCTGGTGCTTGGTTGTGTTGATGCGTTAAACGAGAAGGGAATTCCTTGTTTTGGTCCAAAAGCAAATGCCGCTATTATTGAGGGTAGCAAGGTTTTCTCTAAAAATCTTATGAAAAAATATAACATTCCTACTGCACAGTATGAGGTGTTTGATGATATGGAGAAAGCTCTTACGTATCTCGATACTGCTCCTATTCCTACTGTAATCAAGGCTGACGGTCTTGCTTTAGGTAAGGGTGTTATTATTGCTAATACTAGAGAAGAGGCAAAAGACGCTGTTAAATCTATGATGGAAGATAAGGTCTTCGGAGACAGTGGTAATAACGTTGTAATTGAAGAATTTCTCACAGGTCCTGAAGTTTCTGTGCTCTCATTTACAGATGGTAAAACAGTAGTACCTATGGTTTCTTCTATGGACCATAAACGTGCTCTTGATAACGACGAGGGTCTTAACACAGGTGGTATGGGCACTGTTGCTCCAAATCCTTACTATAATGACGCTGTAGCAAAAGAATGTATGGATAAGATTTTTATCCCTACAATGAACGCTATGAACGCTGAGGGTAGAACATTTAAGGGCTGCCTCTATTTTGGCCTTATGCTTACACCTAACGGACCTAAGGTTATTGAGTATAACTGTCGTTTCGGTGACCCTGAAACACAGGTTGTACTTCCACTTTTAGATACTGACTTACTTACAATTATGCAGGCTGTTACAAACGAAACTCTTGCCGAGCTTGATGTTAAGTTTGCTGATAAATCTGCTTGTTGTGTAATCATGGCATCTAACGGTTATCCAAAATCATACGATAAGGGCTTTGAGATGACTATTCCTGCTGAGATTTCTGATAACGTATACGTTGCAGGGGCTAAACTATCTGACGGTAAGTTGCTTACAGATGGTGGTCGAGTATTAGGTGCTACAGCTATTGCTGATACACTTGAAGATGCTATTAAAGCGTCATACAATATGGTTGAACAGATTAAATTTGATAACGCTTATTATCGTAAAGATATCGGTAAAAAAGCGTTAGCTGCTAAGGAGGGTTAAGCTATGGTATATCGCGTATTTGTCGAAAAGAAGAGAGAACTTGCGCATGAAGCAAAAGCGCTTTACAACGAAGCTGTTACTCTTCTCGGTATTAAAAATCTCACTGATGTTCGTGTTTTAAATAGATACGACGCTGAAAATATTACAGAAGAACTTTTTGATTACGCTTGTAAAACTGTTTTTTCAGAACCTCAGCTTGATATTACTTCAAGCGAAGTTGAATTTGAGGACGCAACAGTTTTTGCAGTTGAGTTCTTACCAGGTCAGTTTGATCAGCGTGCTGATTCTGCAGCTCAGTGTATCCAGATTATTTCTCAGGGTGATAGACCAACAATTAAATCTGCAAAGATTTATGTTCTTTATGGTGATCTGACATCTGAAGAAATCGCTGAAATCAAAAAGTATGTTATTAACCCTGTAGAGTCACGTGAAGCTGTTTTAGAAAAGCCAGAAACACTTGCTGCTTCATACGACATTCCTACTGAGGTTGCTGTATTAGACGGCTTTACAGCACTCGATAGAGAGGGCTTAGAACAGTTCGTTAAAGATTACGGTCTCGCTATGGATGCTGATGATATCGCTTTCTGTCAGCAGTATTTCTTATCTGAACACAGAGATCCTACTATCACAGAAATCCGTATGATCGATACATACTGGTCTGACCACTGTCGTCATACAACATTTTTAACTGTTATTGATGACGTGAAATTCGAAGATGAGCTTTTACAGAAAGCTTATGACGAATATATCGCTGTAAGAGAAGAGCTCGGCAGAACAAAACCTATCTGCCTTATGGATTTAGCTACAGTTGCAGTTAAATACCTCAAAAAGCACGGCAAACTCGATAAGCTTGATGAGAGCGAAGAGATTAATGCTTGTACTGTTAAGATTGACGTTGAGGTTGACGGTGTTACTGAGCCATGGCTCTTACTCTTTAAGAATGAAACACATAACCATCCTACTGAAATCGAACCATTTGGTGGTGCTGCTACTTGTATTGGTGGTGCTATCCGTGACCCGCTTTCAGGACGTGCTTATGTATATGGCGCTATGCGTGTTACAGGTGCTGCTGATCCGCTTAAGCCTGTTGCTGAAACAATTCCGGGTAAGCTCCCACAGAGAAAGATTGTAACTACTGCTGCTGCTGGTTATTCTTCTTACGGTAACCAGATTGGTCTTGCTACAGGTATTGTAGATGAGATTTTCCACCCAGGTTACGCTGCTAAACGTATGGAAATTGGTGCTGTTATTGCTGCAGCTCCTGCAGAGAATGTTAGACGCGAAGTTCCATCACCTGGCGATATCGTTGTTTACTTAGGCGGTTCTACAGGTCGTGATGGCATTGGCGGTGCTACAGGTTCTTCTAAAAAGCACGATTCTCACTCTGTTGAGACATGTGGCGCTGAAGTACAGAAAGGTAATGCACCAGAAGAGAGAAAACTTCAGCGTTTATTTAGAAATCCTGATGCAACAAAGCTCATTAAACGTTGTAACGACTTTGGTGCTGGCGGTGTATCTGTTGCTATTGGTGAGCTTGCTGATGGTCTTAATATTAACTTAAACGCTGTTCCTAAGAAATACGATGGCTTAGACGGTACTGAACTTGCTATCAGTGAGTCACAGGAGCGTATGGCTGTTGTTATTGAGCCAGAAAATGTAGATAAGTTTATCGCTCTTGCAAAAGAAGAGAACCTTCAGGCTTGTCCTGTTGCTGTAGTTACTGAAGAGCCTAGACTCGTAATGAACTGGAACGGCAAAAATATTGTTGATATCAGCAGAGAGTTTTTAAACTCTAACGGTGCTGATAAACATATCTCAATTGCTCCTGCTAAAGCTGAGAGTATTGATAAACTTGTTGAGGGTACATTCACAGATAATCTCTTAAAGATTGCTGATGACCTCAATATTTGTTCTAAACGTGGTCTTTCTGAGAGATTCGACTCTACAATTGGTGCTGGTACTGTTCTTATGCCATTTGGTGGTAAGAATCAGCTTACACCAATTCAGAGTATGGTTCAGAAGATTTCTGTTGAGAAGAAGCATACAGACGATTGTTCATTTATGTCGTGGGGTTACAATCCATTCATCATGGAGAAGAGCCCATATCACGGCGCTTATCTTGCAGTAGTTGAGTCTGTATGTAAGCTTATTGCAACAGGCGCTAAATTTGAAGACGTATATCTTACATTCCAGGAGTATTTTGAAAGCCCAGGTAAAGATGCTAAGCGTTGGGGTAAACCTCTCGCAGCACTTTTAGGTGCATTTAAAGCTCAGAAAGAGCTCCAGATTGGTTCTATCGGTGGTAAAGACTCAATGAGTGGAACATTCGAAGATTTAGATGTACCTCCAACACTTGTATCTTTTGCGGTTACAACAGGTAAGGTTTCTGACGTTGTTTCTCCTGAATTTAAGAAAGCAGGAAACAAAGTTATCTTCCTTAAAGCTGATACAGATGAAAACGGTTTACCTGTAACTGAATCACTTGTAGCTTTATTTGATAAGGTATTCACTCTCCTTAACAGCGGTAAGGCTGTAGCTTGTTACACACCTACATTAGGCGGTATTGCTGAAGCTGTTATGAAGATGACATTCGGTAATTCTTTAGGCTTTAAGTTTAACGATAAGTTAAGTGTAAATGATATCTTCGGTTATAACTATGGTGCATTTGTCCTCGAAGTTGAGGATGGGGTAGAGGAAGATGCTGTTATCGGCTGTGTAACAGATGACAGTATGATTTCTTATGGCTCTGAATCTGTAAATATCGATAAAGTTCTCGGTGTTTATGAAGATAAACTTGAATCAGTATACTCTTGCAACATCGAGCACGAAGATAAGAAGATTGAAAACATTTCTTATCCATGTGATAAATGGTCTGCTCCTTCTATTAAGGTTGCTAAACCGAAGGTTCTTATTCCTGCATTCCCAGGCACAAACTGTGAATTCGACAGCGCTAAAGCTGTACGTGATGCAGGCGCTGAACCTGAAATTATCGTTATCAACAACCTCGACGCTGCTGGCATTCAGAGAAGTGTTGAGAAATTCGCTGATGCTCTTAAGACATCACAGATGGTATTTATCCCTGGTGGTTTCTCAGGCGGTGACGAACCTGATGGTAGTGGTAAGTTTATCACTGCATTCTTCCGTAATGCCGCTATCAAAGAAGGTGTTACAGACTTGCTCGACAACCGTGATGGTCTTATGTGTGGTATTTGTAACGGTTTCCAGGCGCTTATTAAGCTTGGTTTAGTACCATTTGGTAAGATTATTGATACTGACGAGAATTGTCCTACACTTACATTTAATACAATTTCTCGCCACCAGAGCAGAATTGTCAGAACAAGAATTGCTTCTAACAAGTCTCCTTGGCTTGCTCTTACAAATGTCGGAGATGTATATAATGTTCCGATTTCTCACGGTGAGGGTAGATTCTTGGCTTCTGATGAGTTTGTAAAACAGCTTATCGAGAATGGTCAGGTTGCTACACAGTATGTTGACCTTAATGGAAACGCTACAACTGATGTACACTTCAACCCTAATGACTCAATGCTCGCTATTGAAGGTATTACTTCACCTGATGGAAGAGTATTCGGTAAAATGGGACATAGCGAACGTATCGGTGCAGGTCTTTACAAGAATGTGCCAGGCGAATATGATATTCGTATGTTCGAAGCTGCAGTTAAATATTTTAAATAATATAATAATTAAGCCGACCTTTGTGGTCGGCTTTTTTATATTACAATTATGATATATTCTTGAATATGTGAAATTGGTATGATATAATTTTTGTGTATAGGAGGTGTAAGATGAAGAAATATCAGAATATTTATTGGAAGATTTTAAGACCTTTAGTTATTGTCTTTTTATATATTAAATTCGGATACACTTTTAAAACGGCTAAAGATTTACCAGAAAAATTCATATTACTATCTAACCACAATACTGATTTCGACCCATTATTTGTAGGCGTTAGCTTCAGAAACGGGCTTAGATATGTAGCAAGTGAGCATATTTCACGATGGAAATTTGCTTTTAATTTTGTTAATCATATTTTTTCACCTATTCTCCGTCCAAAGGGAACCAATGCAGCATCCACCGTTAAAGAGATACTTCGTGCAAGTAGAGCAGGGGATAACGTATGTATGTTTGCTGAGGGTGCGCGTTCTTGGAATGGTATTACTGCTCCTATTTCACCTGCTACAGGTAAACTTGTTAAAAGTACTAGATGTGCCTTGGTTACGTACAAAATTACCGGTGGTTATTTTACAAGTCCTTTGTGGAGCGAAGGCGGTACTCGAAGAGGTAAAATCCATGGTGAGGTTGTTAATATCTATTCAGATGAAGAAGTCGCATCTATGTCAGTTGACGATATAAACGCTATCCTTAATAGAGATTTGTACGAAGATGCATATGATACACAGACACAGAACAGATCAAAGTATAGAGGCAGAAAACTTGCGGTAAAAATGGAGAGTATGCTATATTACTGTCCGAATTGTGGTGCGATTGATACATTGTATTCAAAGAAAAATAATGTGTTCTGTAACAAATGTAAGCATTCCTTTACCTACGATAAATATGGCGATGTTTACGGCATTAAACAAAAGAATGTTAAAGAGTTGTTTGTTTTCTTACGCGATAAAACCCTCTGTGATGCTGAAAACAAAGTAGAATATAAAGCTGATTGCGCTGAGATTATCAGCGTTAAAAATCACGTAGAATCTTTGATTTCTAGCGGTGAGTTGAAAATAAATGACGCAACGCTTAATTGCGGCGAAGTGACAATTCCTATCTGCGATATTGACGATATGGCGATGCACGGGCGTTATGCACTTGTTTTTTCAACAAAAGACACTTATTACGAGATTCTTCTTAAAGAAGAAACGAATACTTTGAAATTCTTTATGCTTTTTCAGGCATATAAAAACGGTAGAATAGATAAATTTAATTTCTAGGAGGGTGTTATGGATTTTTCTGCTGCTAACCATGATCTTTGGGGACCGATTATTCAGATTGGTATCATTGCCGCGCTTGTATTACTCGCGAACATTATGAGACGTAAGCTAAAATTTATACAGAAGTCTATGATTCCAACTGCTGTACTAGCTGGCTTTATCTTATTACTTCTTAAATATTTTAATTTAGTTCCTGTAATAGATAACGTCTTTTTAGAGACTATCACTTATCATACGATCGCATTAGGTTTTATTGCTATGTCGCTTCGTGTGCCTGAAAAAACTATCGAAACTGAAAAAATGATCGGTAGTAGGACTGGTGCACTTATTGTTAGTACATATCTTGTACAAGCGATTGTAGGTCTTGCTGTTTCATTGTTCTTTGCATATACATTTATGCCAGAATTATTCAAATCTAGTGGTATTCTTTTGGCTATGGCTTATGGACAAGGACCTGGTCAGGCTAACAATGTTGGCTCTTCTTATGAAAATCTAGGCTTTGCTGGTGGCCAAAGTTTTGGTCTTTCGCTCGCTGCAGCAGGTTATATATGCGCTTGTGTAGTTGGAGTTGTTTTTCTTAACATTTTTAATAAAAAAGGTAAATTAACAAAGTCTGGTCAAAAGAATTTTGTTTCTGGATCTGTTACTGTTGATACATTTGAGGATAAAAATGAAGTTCCAATTTCTGAATCTGTTGATAGATTAAGTATACAGATAGCTCTTATTTGCATTGTTTACCTAGTCACATATCTTATCACTTGGGGATTAACTGAATTACTCGCTGTTATTTCTGCTGGTCTTGCTGCAACGATTTCTCCTATGCTGTGGGGCTTCAATTTTATTATCGGCTCTATGGTAGCTGCAGGTTGCAGAACACTGTTTACTGGTTTAAGAAAAGCAAAGCTAATGAACAGACAGTATCAGAACAACTATCTCTTAAGCAGAATTTCTGGATTCTTATTTGATGTTATGATTATCTGTGGAATCGCTAGTATTAACATCGATGATCTTAAGGGCTATTGGGTACCGTTTATTATAATGGCTGTCGCTGGCGGTGTAGTGACTTTCATTTTCTTGATGTGGCTATCCAAAAAGCTTTACAAAGGTTATTTTTACGAAGGCTTTTTCTCAATGTATGGTATGCTCACTGGTACTATCAGTAGTGGTGTACTTTTACTAAGAGAAATTGACCCACAGATGAAAACCCCTGCTTCAAATAATCTGATAACGGGCAGTTCCTTCGCTATCGCTTTTGGCGCGCCTCTACTTGTGCTTATCAGTATGGCACCTAAGAGCGAAATGATGACTTGGATTGTTTTCGGACTTGCAATAATTTATTTAGCAGCTTTGTTAACATTCATTTTCTTAGCAGGTCGAAAAGGTAAGAAAAAAGATAATAAGTAATTATATTAGCGCCTCGTCTTCGAGGCGCTTTTTATATTGTTCTTGTATTTAGAGCTTTAGTTATGTATAATGTAAACGTAGTACTTTTGATAAAATAACGCTTGGAGCTAGTTTATGAAGAAAATTATTTCATTAATTATCATTTTTGCTTCTATTTGTGCTACGCTTTGTTCTTGTAGTGTTGATAAAGAAAAGGAAGAGTTATATATATTTGCTGCTTCGTCACTTACTGATTGTTTATCTGAAATAGAAGATATTTATGAAGCTGAAAATCCTGATATTGATTTGATCTTTAATTTTAATTCATCAGGAACTCTTAGAGAGCAAATTGATGAGGGTGCACAATGTGATGTGTTTATTTCCGCCAGCAGTACACCTTTAGAGAAGTTAGATTGTGCCAGCAGATATAAGATCGACTTATTAGAGAACAAAGCTACACTCGTTGTTAGTGAAAGTAATCCTGCTAAAATTCAAAGCTTTGAAGACTTATTTAATAAGCTTTATAATACTGAAATACTCTTAGGCATTGGCAACACAGATGTTCCGATAGGTGAATACACTTTACAAATATTTGACTACTATAATATTGATGTGAGCAAACTGAATGAAAAAGGTGTTATAACATATGGTTCGAGTGCGAAAGAAATCACTTCTCAAGTAAAAGAAGATTTAGTTGACTGCGCAATTATTTATGAAACAGATGCAAAAATTGCAGATTTAGAAATAGTTGAAATAGCTGATAAAGGACAGTGCTCAAAGATTATTTATCCATCATCTGTTCTCGATATATCGAATAATTTTGATTTATCAGTAGCTTTTTTAGATTTCTTACAAACCTCATATGCTAAGATGATTTTTAAAAAATATGGATTCACACCCATTGATTAACGGAGGGATAAAATGGATTTATATCCATTATTCAATTCAATTAGAATTGCTCTTATTTCAACATTTGTTGTTCTAATAACGGGTGTTCTTTGTGCGTACTATATTTCAAAAGTTAATCGTGTTATTAAAGGTTTTCTCGATGTAATTTTTACTTTACCTTTAGTTTTGCCACCAACAGTAGTGGGTTATCTGATTTTAAAGATTTTAGGACCCAATAGTTTTATCGGTTCGTTTATGAATGAATTTTTTAGTCTGAAATTCACTATGAACTGGTGGTCTGCTGTTATCGCTACATCAATTGTTGCGTTTCCTTTAATGTATAGAACTGCACGCGGTGCTTTTGAGTCTTTTAATAATTCGTTATCAGATGTTGCGCTGACGCTCGGACTATCTAAATCTTACATATTCTTCAGGATAAGATTACCGTATTGCAAACAAGGTATTATTGCCGGTGCTGTGCTTTCCTTTGCCAGAGCTTTAGGTGAATATGGAGCGACAAGTATGGTCGCAGGATATATACCGAATAAAACAGCAACAATTTCCACAACTGTGTATCATTTATGGCAGATTAATAATGATGAACTTGCTTTTAAATGGGTAATGCTGAATATTGTTATTTCTGCTGTTGTGTTATTGGTTGTTAATTTTGTCGAAGATAAGTATCAACGTAAGGAGGTAAAGTATGTCTCTTATAGTTGATATTGAAAAGAAGTTTGGAGATTTTAATCTCAAGGTTAAGTTTGATACAAACACCAAGAAAATTGCTTTATACGGTCTTTCAGGCAGTGGTAAAACTGTAACGCTAAAATGTATTTCAGGTATTATTACTCCAGATAAAGGAAAAATAGTAATTGATGGAGTAACGGTATTCGATAAAGAGAAAAAGATAAACCTACCTCCACAAAAAAGAAATGTAGGTTATCTGCCTCAGCATTTTTCTCTGTTTCCAGATATGACTGTTGAGCAAAACATAATGACTGGTATTAAAAATAGGAAAGATCGTAAACGTATTTGCGATAAATATATACAAGATTTCTCACTTGAAGGTGTTAGAAAACTATATCCACACGAAATATCCGGTGGACAAGCTCAACGTGTTGCTTTAGCTCGAGCACTCGCAACAAATCCTTCGATTCTATTGCTCGATGAGCCATTTTCTTCACTTGATTCACAACTTAAAAATCAAATGGAATACAATTTGTTTAATTCTTTAAAAGATTTTAGTGGCGATATTCTTTTAGTTACTCATGATATGCATGAAGTTTTTCGTAACTGTGAAGAAGTGTGTATTATCTATAACGCTGTGTGTAATTGTAGCAAAGCTGTAAAAGAAGTTTTTTCAGCACCAAAAACTTATACCGAAGCGGTTCTGGTAGGTATTGATAACATTTTTGAGTTTGAAAACAGTGAGTATAATTATATCGCATTCAAAAGTAATGATTTATGTTTTAACACTGAAGATAACGATGTTATATTCAGTGGTGTAATTTCAGATCTTAAATTTGATGTCGATAGTTTAATTTACTATATTAATACTGCAGTGTTTGATAAGCCTATACTTGTAAAAGTTGACAAGCATTTAAATGATAAAAAAATCGGGGATTCAGTTTCTATATCAGTTAAACGGGAAAAAATAT